>DLYX01000205.1:6266-10947 GCA_003447545.1 Deltaproteobacteria bacterium
GAGCAGGCCGCGGCCGCTGCCGAGCGTTCGGCTGCCGCGGCCGAGCGCACAGCGCAGCTCGCAGAAGCCTTGGCGGACGATGCCGGTGAGCAATTTCCCCGGCGTCTGATGAAGAAATAGTCCGCGCTCAAGCGGCGGGTGCAAGCATGCGTGCCTTTCTATGGGACGGCAGGGGAGCTTCGGTCGTAACCGACCACCCTGACCCGGTGGCCAGCGATACGATGGCTCTGGTCGAGGTCCAGCTCGCGGGGATCTGCTCAACCGACTTGCAGATCCTTCAGGGCTATATGGATTTCCGAGGCGTTCTCGGGCACGAGTTCGTGGGTGTGGTTCTCGAAGGCCCACCGGAATGGATCGGCAGTCGAGTCTCCGGCGAGATCAACTTTGCCTGCCATCGATGTTCCTTTTGTGCGCGCGGGCAGACACGGCATTGTCCGAACCGGACGGTCATGGGGATTTTGGGATCCGATGGTGCCTTTGCCCAGAGGGTCCGAGTCCCCTGGAAGAACCTGCATCGCATACCGGATACGGTCAGCGACAGGGAGGCCGTCTTTGTTGAACCCCTGGCCGCAGCCTTCGAGGCAGATGTGCAGTCGAGAGCTTATCGCGGGGGCCGCACCTTGATCTTGGGTGCGGGTAAACTCGGCCTTCTGTGTGGACAGGTTTTGGCTCTGCGGGGCGACGATGTGGTTGTTCTTTGCCGTCACAATGAAGCGATGGCGAAGGCACGGGCGGTGGGTCTCGAAGCGGTCACGATGGATGATGTCGGGAGGAACTACGCTCTGGTCGTCGAGGCTACGGGGCATCCGGATGGTCTGGCGACAGCCATGCAGCTCGTGCGTCCCGAGGGGGCCATTGTGCAAAAAACGACGATCGCTGCTCGGCACGAAATCGATATCGCACCATTGGTGATCCATGAAGTGTCGTTGATCGGTTCGCGCTGTGGGCCATTTGCCCCGGCAATCGAGGCCTTGGCCAAAGGCCAGGTGCAGGTCGCTCCCCTGCTTGCCGCCGTTCTACCTCTCTCCGAAGCCGCAAGGGGCATCCGCGAGGCTAGCCTGCCCGGTGCGCTCAAGATTGCTCTGGATCCGTCCCTCTGATCGTCATCCGTCGGCGTCGACTGCCCGTCGAGTGCTTTTTGCTCAGGCCGACTCCCGATCCCGCAAGCTGATCGAATGACGCTTGCCATTCACCCGACGGAAGGGAAAGCGATAGAGACCGCTTTGGAGTTGCTCTGGTCGGGTTTCCCAACTGAGCATTTTCTCGCGCACCAACTGTGGGTCCATTCCCAGAGCTTCGCAGAGATTCGAGAAGGAATAAGGCCATTCGAGATCCTCGGATTCCAACCAGGCGCGAGTCTCCTGATACTCGCGTTCATTCCCGCGTGAAGGCTCCTTCAGGTAGCGTTGGAAAGTGGCTACTGCATCCTCCATCACCGCCAGCATCAGCCTTATTTCCGGCTGATCTGTCGGCTCGGGCCTGACTTGATCGCGATGCTGCTCGGGCGTGATCATATCCGGAGCAAAAAGATCCGTTATCGAGTCTCTGGTGCTGTAATGGCGCAAGGTATCCATGGGCGAGTCTCCCTTTCTGGAGGGAGACCGCTGCAAGCCACGTGCCGTCCGCTTCGGCGCACTTTGCGGCCGATTCAGTTGAATCCCCACAGGGGACATGCTGGATTGCGATGAGTTGCTGTTCTGCGACATAGGACGATCATCCGATCTTTTAAAAGCTGATGGAAAAACCCAAAAAACCGCCACCCCCGACCAATAGCCGACTCTCCGGAAGCGCTCTTGTCGAGACTATCGACGGTCCTGTCGAGATCTTGACACTGGTTGGAAAAGTCATGCCCGTGACGACGCGACTAGCCGACGGCACCATCGGATTTCGCATGATGATCAATATTCGCGAACTCGCAGCCGAGGCCCCGCTCGTGCAGTTCCGAAACGAAGAAGGGCAGACCCTTCGAGTCGGGCACGATCATCTTTTCGTCGCCGCCGACGGGTCACCGATCGCCGCGGAATCGGTCGAGGAAGGCACCGAACTCGCTTCGGGTTGGAGTTACCCCGAGGGCTATATCGTTCCCGATGCGCCTGAATATGCAGAGCATTTGCGGGGCAAGGCGTTCCGCAACACGATCCGGATCGCGGGCCGCGAGGATGGGGGAACCGGGCCTGTCTATGGCGCCACCGTCAAACAAACGGCCAGCTACTTCCTCACGTTCGGGGCTTGCAGCCTCGCCCAGATCGTCTGAAGCGGGGAAGCCGAAGGCCGGTTTTGCGCCGCGTGCGGTTTGACGCCGACCCAATCGGATCTGTTGTCAGCCCTCGGCCGGCGGGTAGAGGTATTTTGCTGCCGCGGGCAATCCGGCCAGGAACGGCAGGCCGACCAGCATAAGGATTCCACCGATCCCGATCCAGGTCAGGTTGAACGCCACCAGACCGATCAGGAGCGTCATCAGCCCCCATGCGAGAATCGCTACGGAGGTGAATGTGCGGATAAAGACCATACATCGCTTCTACCATTTTGGGCACGGCACCGCCAAGGGCACTTGCCATGTCAGGGAAAACCCTTGTCAGAGCAGCAATCGTGGTTATCTCAATGCTGAGGAAGTGATCATATGGATGCTCAAAAACTGACCGAAAAATCTCAAAAGGCGCTCGCGGATGCGCAGAAAATTGCCGCCGAGCGCGGCCACCAGGGGGTCGATGCGGAACATTTGCTGCAGGCCCTGCTCGCGGACGGGGACGGTCTGGCGGTGGCCTTGTTGGCTCGCGCGGAAATCGACCAAAGTTCGCTCGGCGGAGCTTTGCAAAAAGCCCTGGAGTTGATTCCCGAGGTCCGCGGCCCCGGCCACGATGCCTCCCGTTCCTATTTGACCCAGAGGCTGTTGCGGTTGCTCTCGGTGGCCGAGGGCGAGGCAGAAGCGCTCAAGGATGACTACGTCAGCGTGGAGCATCTTCTTCTGGCTCTGCTCGCTGACGAGGGAGCTGCAGGCACCTGTCTGCGGGGCGCCGGTTTGGATCGCCCTGCTCTCCTGTCTGCCCTGCAAGCGGTCCGAGGTCACCAGCGCGTGACCGGTCCGAACCCGGAAGATACCTATGAATCGCTCGAAAAGTTCGGGCGTGATTTGACCGAGGCGGCCCGGGGAGGGCAACTGGATCCGGTCATCGGTCGCGATGACGAAATTCGGCGCGTGATTCAGGTGCTTTCGCGCCGGACGAAGAATAACCCCGTGCTCATCGGTGAGCCTGGCGTAGGCAAGACGGCGATCGCCGAGGGGCTGGCGCAACGGATTGCCAATGGTGATGTCCCCGATGGTTTGCTGCACCGCCGAGTCGTTTCTCTGGATATGGGTGCGCTGGTCGCCGGAGCCAAATTCCGAGGCGAATTCGAGGAGCGCCTCAAGGCTGTGCTGAGCGAAGTGCAGCGCGCCGAGGGGAATATCATTCTCTTTATCGACGAACTTCATACGGTCGTCGGTGCGGGTGCCACCGAAGGTGCGATGGACGCCTCCAACCTACTCAAGCCCATGTTGGCCCGCGGAGAACTGCATTGTGTGGGTGCGACGACGCTCAACGAGTACCGCAATTATATCGAAAAAGACGCAGCATTGGAGAGACGTTTCCAGCCAGTAATGGTCGATCAACCAGGGGTGGAAGATACCATCTCGATCCTGCGCGGGCTGCGCGAGCGTTATGAAGTGCACCACAAGGTGCGCATCAAGGATGCGGCCTTGGTCAGCGCGGCGACTCTCTCCAATCGCTATATTTCCGATCGCTTTCTTCCGGACAAGGCAATCGATCTCATGGATGAGGCCGCCGCTCGGCTGCGCACCGAGATCGACTCGATGCCCGTCGAGCTCGACGAGGCTGCCCGCCGCACGCTGCAGTTGGAGATCGAGCGCGAGGCACTGCGCAAGGAAACCGATCGGGCCTCTCGAGACCGGCTGGAGCGTCTGGAACGGGAACTGGCGGATCTCAAGGAAGAGGAAACCCGCCTCCGGGCGCAGTGGGAACAGGAGAAACTCGCACTCAGCGGGGTTGCCGAAAAGCAGCTGGAGCTTGAAGCTGCGCGGCTGGAATTTGAGAGAGTCTCCCGACCGGGCCCGGATTACGACCCCGCTCGCGCAAGTGAACTCCAGTACAGCAGTATTCCTGCGCTGGAGGAGGCCACGATGGAGGCTACAGACGCGGGGGTCGGCTGCTTGATCAAGGATCATGTCGATGCCGACGATATCGCAGCGATTATTGCGCGTTGGACAGGAATCCCGGTGGCCAAGTTGATGGAGGGCGAAGCCGAGAAGCTTTTGCAACTCGAAGAACAACTTCATCAGCGGGTGATCGGCCAGAATGAGGCCGTTGCCGCGGTCTCGGACGCTGTGATTCGAGCCCGTTCGGGGCTTGGCGACCCGGAGCGGCCCGTGGGTTCCTTCATTTTTCTCGGACCTACAGGTGTCGGAAAAACCGAGCTGGCGAGAGCTCTGGCAGAGTTCCTGTTCGACGACGAACAGGCGATGGTCCGGATCGATATGTCCGAGTATATGGAGAAACATGCGGTTGCCCGACTGATCGGCGCCCCTCCCGGCTATGTTGGCTTTGAAGAAGGTGGCCAGTTGACCGAAGCGGTGCGCCGCAAGCCCTTTTCGGTTGTGCTCTTCGACGAGATCGAGAAGGCCCAC
>DLYX01000501.1 GCA_003447545.1 Deltaproteobacteria bacterium
TGGCAGTTTCGCGGGCGTCGATCGTGGTCATCGCGATCTCCGACGCGGTGGCCAGTCAGCGGGCAACCGGATTGGTTCGGGAGCTGAACGCCTCGGCCGCTATTTTGGTCCGCACGCGCTATGTCACGGAGATGGAGCCGTTGCGGGCTCTGGGTGCGGATGAGGTGATTCCCGAGGAGTTCGAGACCTCGGTCGAGATTTTTGCCCGAGTTTTGCGCCGTCTCCATATCCCGCGCAATGTGATCGATTTGCAGATCTCCTTGATTCGGCAGGACGGCTACGAGATGCTGCGTGGTTTGGACTTGCCCGGCCAAGGCCTTCGCGATGTGCAGAAACTTCTCGTGGCAGCGATGACCGAGACCTACCTCGTCGAGCCTGCCTCGGCGGGTATCGGTCGCACGATTCGCGATCTGCAATTACGGGAGCAGACCGGCGTTACCTTGATTGCGGTCGTTCGCGGGGGACTGCCGACGGCCAACCCCGACCCGGAGTTTCGAATCGAGGAAGAGGATGTCCTCGTCCTGCTGGGGGATCATGCGGGTTTGGAAAGGGCGTTTCAGGTTTTGGGCGGAAACCCCGAGAACTGAGTTTCGCGCAGTCCTTCGTCAGAGAGCCCTCAGGGCGCGGACGAAGAACTTGGCAAAGCGTGGACCGTCGATTGCCGTGGCACAGCGGATTTTCCGTCCCTTGGGGTCTTCGTAGGTTCGGAAGACATCGCCATCCCAGCCCGTGCTGATTCCAAGATCTTCAAACTCGCAATGAGATTCATCGAGTGCGCAGGCAAGTGCCAGCGGGTCGTGCAGAAAGGCTGCATTGCCGGAAAGATCACCCACGAAGCCCTCGAAAAGGGATCGCTGTATGGGGGTCCAGCGGTCGAGAGCCCGCAGGATGGCGGCACGTGCCGGACCGGCGCCATCGGCGAGACGATCGCGGTCGTCCGGCGTAAGCCATGTCTGCAAGGTAACGTCGGCGGTCACCAATCGGGTCGGAATTTGCGCCTCGAGAACGATCGTCGCGGCGGCTGGATCGGAGCAGATATTATAGTCGATGCCGAAGGGAAAGCTTTTTTGACCGAATGTAATCTCGCGCAGGTGGCCGCCCATGATCGTCAGTTGCGGGATTTTCGCGGCCGTCTGAGGTGCCTCGAGAATGAGTCGGGCGATATTGGTCAGCGGGCCCACGGCAACCACTTCCGCTTGGGGATGCGTTTCGATCATCCGTGCGAGTGCCGCGACGCCCGTCTCTGTCGGCAGCGCGTCCCGATCGCTTTCGTCGAGAATACCGTCCCCTTCCTGGCCGTGCCAGAAAAACCGCTTTTCGTCATCTACGGGATCGACGGTACCCGCAAACACGGGAATTCCGGATTGTCCGGCGAGGCGTGCCAACTTCCGTGCGATCCGGGCACGGCATGCGGTATCCCCCGAGACTGTCGTGATGCCGATCAATTCGATCGACGGCTCCGCCAGTGCCAGTCCCAGGCAAAGAGCGTCGTCCACATCGCTGCCGATATCTGTGTCGAGAATGATTTGCTTCATCGAATTTCCAGTTCCTCGATGGTGGCCGCGGGCTCGGAAATCCACGAGCATCCGGTGTCGATGGCCGTCAGAGACGCCGTGACTTCACCAACAGCGGCGACTCGGGCCGCACCGATCGTGCGTCGCAAGATTTCCACACCCGCGATTTGTACCGTGGTCTCCCATGCGGCCAGGTCGCGTGCTCCTTCGCTATAACCACGCCAGAGCGCGGCGGCGCGACGACGCAGAGAGGATTCGTCCTTGAGTGCAATGGCGGCGAGCCCGAGGTGGCCGAGCAGCAAGCCGGGGTCCAGCGCCGCACAGCCCATATGGGCGATCTCTGCATCGAGCAGCTTTGTGCCCTGCGCGGAAAGGAGAATATTTCCCGGCTGCGGGTCGGCGTGCACCAGCACGAGCTCCTCGTCCCGGCACTGCTGATGGAGAGCGGTGATGCGACGCTGTAGCGGCTCGTCGTCACGGAGATTTCCTGCGCCCTCGCGGACGGGTTGGGGCAGGGGGAAGTCATTATCGCCAAAGGGCAGCTCGAAAATATGCGCGAAATGAAGCTGGCGCATATCCTCGTTCCGAAACTTCGATCGCAGAACCGCTTGGTCCTGTGTGCTTTGGTGGACGCGCCCGAGCAGACCCCCGATGGTCTCGAGTGCCGAGGTGAGGTCGCGTGTCGACAGTAGCTCGTGGTCGAGGCGGGGGCAGGTGCCGAGGTCTTCCAGAACGAGAACGCGCTGGTCGGGGTCGAAGTCGAGGATTGTCGGACAGCAGTGGTCCGGATCGACTGTGGCGGCATGGCGGATCCACGATGCTTCGATGAGGATTCTTCGGGTATCTGCCCGGTATTGGGGGAATTTCTCCAATTGCTCGCGTGCTTGCTTGATGATCCAGCTCTGACCGTCGGGCGCTCGCACGCGCCGAACCCAATTGATATTCCCGTCGCCGGCGGACTCGACCGCACAGGGGGTTCCCGGTGGGATCAGCCCTCGCTGGCATAGGAAGTCCACAACGGAATCCTCATTCAGCGCTATCGTTGGAGAATCCTCCCGCAAGTTTTCGGCCATCGGAGCTTCGCGTGCCGCCCCGATGGATGCAACAGTGAGACCCAGTGGGTCGCGATAATGACAATCCCCCCCGAACCCCGGCGGTCGCGGTGTTGGGGCCCCTGGACCCGGATTCGCAGGGCTTGCGGGACCAGACCCTACAGCCCGCGGAGGTAATTTCACTTCGGGACTCGGATTTTGCCGAGAAAATCGCTTCCTGCGCATCTGACCTCCTGATCTTTTTGAGCGAAGGTGACTCTCTTGCGCCCGAGGCTCTGGTCCGCTCTTCGCGAGCGATGGCCGGAACGGCCGCGGCGGTCGTGATGCGAGCCGAAGGCGTGGATTCGTTCGGTACACCTGATCAGAATGTTGGTTCCAGACCGATCGACGAGAGCGAATTTCTGCTTCGCTGGGTCAGCGGCGTGCCTTTGGTCACCAGTCAGGTGATGCTGCGACGCAGTCGCGTCCAATCAGCATTGCGTCTGCCGGGCGTCTCGCGGCCCCGGGAGGTGATCGCGGCGGTCATCGCGCGCCACGAAACACGATTCCTCGACGAGATTCTGGTGCGCTGCGATGGTACTTCTCGCGGCGCGGAATTCCCCGCGAATCTCCTCGCGACAGATTTGTTGGAGGACTTTTGTTTTCGGTTAGGTGGGGGGCGCTGGGCGGATCCTCGTGCACGAGCGCAAGTCCGCTGTCGGCTCGCGGATGCGTTAGGGGAGGGCGCCGGAGACGAAGGAGTCGTTCGGGTCCTGCGTGATGCCGCAGATCAGCTTGCCGGCGGAGAGGCAACGAGAGTTTC
>DLYX01000090.1 GCA_003447545.1 Deltaproteobacteria bacterium
CGCCCGCCGATACGCCCTGACCCAAGGGCATGACTGTTTGATCAAGAGGTTTCACACGAAAGGCAACTCCATGAATCTTCCCAAATCGCGATCCACCACTTTTCTCCTGGCATTGGCTGTAACCGCATTCGCAAGCTGTGGGGGTAGTTCCGATTCCTCCAACCAGCTCAATGGAATCTGGAGCGGTTATACTTCCGCAATATGCCCGCAAGAGCGCGCAACCGCATTTTCTTCGTTCACTGAATTCCATGTCAGCAACGGCCGACTGACCGAAGTCTTTTGCGACTCGGAACCGATTGGCGTGACCGGACAATTCACCGCCCGAGAAGACAATCTCTTCAGATTGAGCCTCTCGACCGGCGAGCCAACCGCGTTCTATAGCGATGGCGACCACGCAGCCATACTGGTCAGCTACGGACGACCTGACGAGTATGGGATGGGCGCGCTGCAGGGGGGGGGGCACGGCGATCGACCCGCCAAACTTCGATCCGCTCGACCGATTCGATCTATCCGGAACCTGGATTGGCCGAACGATCACGATCAACGAGAACCGCAACCCGGCAAGTATGCCGTATGGCACGCTGGAGATCGGGTCAGACAATTTGGACTTTCGGCTCCAACCCGATAGCGGCGATGTCATCGACGGTTTCCTCTTCCCCGCAAGCCCGACTATAATTGCTTTACCCTCATTGCGGACGAACCTGATTGAGAGCCAAGTTATTCACTATATGATCCCGACCAGCGACGGTTTGTTTGCCGGCGCGCTCCGCTTACGTCTCGGGGCTGATGGAGTGGGAACAGATGTGAAGTTCGGATTCTGGACGAAGCAATAGCTTGGCGGGGATCCTTGCCAATGGCTGGGCCCCGCTCGCCACGCAATACGAACTCATTTAGGGGCCGATCACTCCTCGGAGCCAGTTGCGATCGAGCCCCGCCTGAAAGCTCGGGCTTCGGATCATCGCGGGATCCACGCCAAGAATTTGCTTGACTCGCGGAGAACTGCCCGAGGTCGTTTGGGCGTCGTCAAAACGAATGTGCAGAGGGGGTTCAATATGACTCTGGGTATTCTTGAAACTATTGCAGGTGCTCGACGGTAGCGAGGTGATAAACTTGACTTCCCCGACGCCAGAGGAGGCTTCCACTATCAAACGCACGATTCTGCTTTTCTTCGGCATCTTCGGCATCGCCTTTGTGATCGTTACCCCTCCGCTTGAATGGGGCGACGAGATCACCCACTTTATGCGAGCTCTAAGGATCAGCGACGGAATACCGTTGCGCGTTTCCAATGGTAAAATCTCTGGAGCCGAGGTTTCCGGATCGGTGCGATCATTCGTCGCGCATGCCCGTAGGCAAGCCAAAGACTGGGAAGCATGCCAACTGTCGCTACCCCAGGCCGTCAGTGTCGCTCGAGGCGAAACGACGATCGTCAGACGGCCAGGTTTGTTTCCGGAAGCGGGGGGGCCCTATTCGCCTTGGGGAACTCTCCAGACAGCCATTCCGATCGCCCTGGTCAAGACGATATCGGAAGCTCCCGCTATTTGGTTTTATGTGGGCCGAGTAGCCAACCTTTTCACCTTCGCGCTTCTGGGCCTTGCCGCAGTCACTTACGCTACACGACTCCGGGCAACCACCTTCACGCTCTTCCTGCTTCCATCTTCGCTGTATTTTGCAACTACCTATTCGGTTGATGCCTTCATGAACGGCCTCACCTTCCTATGGACTGTTTGGGTTCTGCGCCTCGCCGACTCCCAGGTGCGACCTCCCGGACCGGCGATGAAGGTGGCTGCCGTCAGCTCGGCAGTGGCGGTCGTTTTGGCAAAGCTTGTCTACCTACCATTGGCCCTTCAGCTGCTCTGGGTCCCGACGAAATCTCTACCGGCCACACGTCAGGCGTGGTGCAAGCTCTGCCTGCTCGCACTAGTCGTCAGCGCCATGATCCTCGCGGGGTGGGTCTACCTGAATTATACCCACAGCTTCATTTTCAACTCTTTTGGCAATTCACGATATAATTTCGAGCCCCGACTGTGGCTGGCTGATCCGCTCCGGATGCTGGCCTCCGTACCGCGCACCATCGCTAGTCAATGGCAACTTTGGCCGGGAAGCCTAGTCTGGCAACATACGAATGGATGCTCCGAGGTGAGGCAACTGGGCATTCCGCTCGCATGGGCCTGTCTGGGCCTTGCCGTTCTAGCCGACGCACAAACGCTTCAACCGACTCTGCGCCAGCGCCTGATCGCTGTTGCTGTGTGCGCCCTGACGGTCTGCGTGCTGATTCTGACGGCGACTGTCGGTTGGACGCCATCCGATGGGACGCGCGCAATCGGCATGGGAGGGCGCTACTTTTTACCCATCATACCCGCGGCAGCCGTCGCCCTGATGCCTCTCTGGAAAATCTCCTCTGAACGACTCAGGCAGATCCGAATTGCGTTGGTCCTGTTGGTCGCGCTGACAAACATGCTGGCGCTCTGGTCACTCGCCGCAGGTTATACGATCGCATCCGGTGTTTCGGGCTAATTTCCCGAAAGCCAACTCGCACCCGACCCGAAGAAACCGGGCCGGCACGGATTCATCGGTCTCCCCGAATCGCGGCTGCGGCTTCATGCGCCGAGAAAATCACTCGAAATGAACGTGCGCCGCCGAGATGACCTGATGACTATTGACGACGCCCGGTTTTGACCATGGCCGCGTGCCCCCGCGGTGTGGCAGACTGGGGATAGCTCCAACAACACTTGCGAGCAGAAAGCCCTCAGGATTTCTGGCCCGGAAGCCGCCTGCTTGTGGTGATGGATTCTTCGAGGCTTTTTCCCGCCAGGACGGCGAGCGCACGCTCGAGTTCAGGTAGTTGCGTCGAGGATTGCGCGCGCCAGGCGACGTGGTGGTCGGGACGGACGAGCAGTGCACCGTCACCATCAACGGCACACAACGTTCGCCACGATTCGAGCGCAGGCGTGTCGACCCCGACGCGGACCATCGCCACGTCGGCGGCGCCAAGGGCGTTGCGCCATGCCGCGTGGTCTCCGAAACTGAATAGAACAGGCCGATCCAGCGTGACGAGATCGAGGGTTGAGCGCCCGCCGGTCTCCTCCAGCCAATCGTGCGGCATCCGAGCCCCGGGCCGAGCCGTCGGCTGATAGTCGCTGGACGAACCTGTTTCCACAGGGAGCGGATCCTCTCCGACAAGGGCCCCTTCGCGGTAGATATAGCCAAGCTGGAGGCCGAACAGATCGAAATGCTCTCGCTGCAACTCGACCGCTGCGGCGATTGCCTCGGCCTTCGACGGATCTGCCAGAGACGCATCCAACCGCTCACTCGTCGGCTCGACGTCGATGCCGAGTGCTACCGGTAGCTCGACCAGCTTAATGGCGTTCGTCAGCGACTGGCGAGCGTTATTCTGCGCAACCGGGAGACGCTCTTTCTCATAGGAATCGAGCAGCGCATCCGATGCCTTGCCTGCGATGACCGCCGCGATGCGCCACATCAGCCCGTGGATGTCCTGCACCCCCGAGTTCAGGCCGAGTCCGCCCGTAGGCGGAAAGCGGTGAGCGGAGTCGCCGGCCAGAAAGACTCGGCCCCGCCCCATCGATGCCGCCGTCTGTGAACTCATCCACCATATGCCTTTGCCCAGGATCTCGGCGTCAAGATCGGCATTGGCCGCCCTCTCGATAATGTCCACACACCGATCGTCGTCGTAGTCGTCCACCGACTCCTTCGACGGGTCGATTGCGTGCATGAACACCCAATCGGACTCGACATCATGTGCAATGAACGCGCCAGAGGCTTGCGGGTCGAACGTAAAGTGCAATACCGCGGGCCGCTCTGCCGTGAGGCCGCGGAGGTTCGCCGCAAAATGAATCATCAGATAAG
>DLYX01000271.1:0-1936 GCA_003447545.1 Deltaproteobacteria bacterium
GAGGCAGGTTCATGATGACCAGTCGGTCGATGGGGCGTGGGGGATTGAGGGCGAAGGCCCAGGCAACGGCGCCGCCCCAATCGTGGCCGACAAGCAGGATCTCTTCGCAGCCCGAGGCCGCCAACAATTTCTCCACGTCGCTCACGAGGTGATCAATTGTATAGTTCTTGACGCCTTTAGGCCGAGTCGTGTGCCCGTAGCCACGTTGGTTGGGTGCCCAGACGCGGTAGCCTTGATCGGCCAGCAGCGGCATCTGATACCGCCAGGAGAACTTGGACTCCGGGAATCCGTGCAGGAGGAGTGCGAGTTTTTTGCTCTCGGGGTCGCCTGCCATATCGACCTCGAAAGTGATCGGATCGGTTTCGACCGGCACATCTTTTTCAGTCGGCCACTTCTCACTCATTGAGATATCCTTTCGAAAGTCGTCAGATTGTCTGGCGGAGGCGCCGAAATCCGGGTGTGCCGAGGAGGTCGTCCAGCTGGGGTGAGGTCTTTTCATCGACGACCGTAAAGCCCGCTGATTCGTATGCTCGCTGGGCCGCATCGTTGCCGATCATGATGCTGATCTGCGCCGCCTTGTAATCCAGACCACGCCCGCGTTCCAGCATCTCCTGCAGCAACCCGGCTACGAGACCACGACCTCGGTATTCGGGAAGGGTCGCGACCCACTCCACGACCCAATGATCTTCCGGGGTGGGTGTCATGCATTCCAGAAGAGGGGCAATGCGCGGCTCCATGCCCGCAAAAAAGTCCTCTTCCCAACCCCGCTGCTTTGCCGCATCGCCGTAGGCCAGCAAAAGTTCTTCGTCGCCGGTTTTTGCGGGTTCATAGCCGGAAAGTGCCGCCGCGGGCTGACCATCTACCTCGGCGATCAGGAATCTGGACCAATGGTGAAAGGAGAGGGCCGGGGCGACCACCAGTGCCTCGATATCGTCCAGAAGTTCGGAGCCGGTCGCGGTGAATGCGAGGTCAAAAAAACCTCTTTCGCAGTGTCCTCGTCCCGCAGCCAATTGCACCCAGGCAATGAAGGCGGCGTCCGAGGCCTGCGCCCCTCTTGTCGAAATCTGCATCCCTTAACCTGCCATGCGAACAGGGATTCACAAGTCTCTCTGCCCCCGAAAGTTTGTGCACTGCAGAGAGAGCGCGCTAACCCTCTGGCAGCGCATTCCCCGGAAGTCTCGGAAGATCGGCAGGGAATTCGATCAACCGGCGTTCAGTCGTTGGTGCAACTGGAATTTGCCGAGGCATCGTCCGCGAGGTCGCAATCCATCCCCAATTCGAGCCCCCCATTCAGCATGCGGCAGCTTCGACAGGCCGCCAACCTCTGCACGCAGGACGCGAAATCCTCCTCATTGCTGGCGTTCCGACAATCGCCGGCGACAGCGTCGCGCCAGTCGGCGCCCTTGTCAGCGCACTTTTTGCCATTGAGCAGCGCATGTTTTTCGACGGCCTTGAAAATCTTGTCGGCACTGTAACCCCAGCACGACTCAAGGGTCGTAGCCGAGACGATTCGATCGCTGGCGAGCTTCGCGCGCAGGCCCTTCTTGGCACAGGTGGCGAAGTTTTTGATATACGTATCCACGATCTTGTCGCTGGCCTTGAGGATCGTTGCCTGACAGAGGGCGAGGCCTTTGTTTTCTGGCTGCGTGGCATCGACGATCGTTGCCGCCAAGTCGGTTGCAGAGGCCAGACTTTCGTGAAGAAACTCTATGCCTTCGGGTGTTACCGCGTCGATCAGTCCGTCGCCGGATTTGTAGCCGAACTCCGGTTCAACGAGGCAGCGACCCTTGTCCGGATCCGACTGCGATTGCACTAATTTGACCTTCAACTTCAGGATCTTGTTTTTGCGATCCGCGGATAGACATTCCTCAGCGGACATCGGCGCCAATTTAGCCTTGCCATCCGTCTTGATGCAGAGGCGGTTTTCATTGCCCTG
>DLYX01000271.1:2318-3159 GCA_003447545.1 Deltaproteobacteria bacterium
TCGGCGTCCTGAGACTCCTCGGTTTGGCACCTTCGCGAACAACCATCCCGGTCCTGCTGGTTGTTGTCATCACACTCTTCGTTCGAGTCGACGATGCCGTCGCCGCAGCCGGAAATAATCTGGCATTGCACGTCCTGGTCGACGACGCCTTCTTCGCCCTCGGGGCACGTCGTGCCACAGGTGCCGCCAGAATCGAGAATATAGCCTGATGAACAACCGGAGCAGGTATTACCTGTGCAATAGTCGCAGTTCGGCGCCGCGCAATCTCCCACGATGGTCCATCCCAAATCGGACAGAAGCTCTGCCGCGGCTCCGAGGTTTTGGTCGGGGCCGGTGTAGTAGGGCTCCATTAGCTGGTTCGGACTGGCAGCCGTGTCGAAGTGCGAGACACTCGAACCGCCTTGCAAGGTCGCGGGAGCAAACATTTGTACCAAGCCGCCGGATACGCCAGCGAAGAAGCTGCCAGCGACAGAAGTGACCGAGGAACCCGTCCAGAGGAGGTCGCCAGTATCGGTCGCAGAAGCCTGCCGTTCGGCATCGGTCATCACGCTCCAGGTGGTGCCGGTGCTCCCATCTTCCAGGAGCCGCATGTAGGCGTCGTCATAGCCATTGAACTTCGCGCCTGTGCTGGGGTCGACCAGCGAGAAAAACCCGAGCCCGTGCAGGATTTCGTGGCTGGAGACTGTGACAAAATCGATCTGTCCCGAGCCGGGGTTTCCGTCGAGGCCGTAGTACCAGCCGTTTCCGTTTTGCGTGTTGGCCGTCGGGCAGCTGACGCCGTAGTCTGCGTTGAACTGTGCGTTGATCTCATGGTTCCCCGGCGAAAGATCGTAGCCGCGAA
>DLYX01000631.1 GCA_003447545.1 Deltaproteobacteria bacterium
TATCACCCGGGAACTTAGGGATTTTTCCTTTCTGGATTTCGGCAGCAATGCAGGCGGGGATTGGCGGCGTACTCTTTCTGGCGGCTGGCAATTCCGGGGCGGCAAGAGGGACAAGGTACGAAGAATATCGATTTCCCCGAAACGCATCACGATCCTGTTGCGGGAGGGCGTCCGTGCTGCGACTGGCCAAGCGGGGTTCGTGGGGATGCGGTTCGAGGTCCACGTGCTCGGTGGCGCGTCGTGGCGCGTATGTGCTCGTTTTTCCGGCGACGAGATTTTGCGGGACTCCGAGGGGCGGTTGCTGGCGCGACATCTGCGTTCGAGCGACCTTGCTAATTGCGACGATGTGGAACTCTACGGGGCCTGCGAGGAGCTCTCGGCGGGCGAAGGCGATTGCCGTGGTTCCTGCGGCGAAGGGCAGTGCGGATATGACGCCGCGCAGGGATGCCAATGCAGCAATCCTGGGCTCCCCTGCGGCGACATCCCTTACGAGCCGTATGACTGCGTCGGTAGCTGCGGCGAGGGAGGCAGTTGCGAAGCTGATGATTGGGACGAGGAATGCCGTTGCGTCGATGCCACGATGCCATGCGGTGAAACGGCGCCCGTCTGCGGGGGCACCTGTCCCGATGGGAAGTTGTGCCGCCAAAGTCCAAATAATGGTCATATTCTTTATCCGCCCAGCTGCGAGTGCTACCGGCCGGGCGCAACTTCGGGCTCAACTTGCGGGGCAAGTGACTTCCCGACCTGCGGCGGCGAGTGCTTCGATGATGATGTATGTAGACCAGTGACAAGCCCTCCGGGGAACTCCGAGGCTTGTGTATGCCATGATCCGAATGCGTCCTGTGGCGACTCGGCCTACCCCTGTCCGCCCGGGTCCTATTGCTACCACGGGGGCACATGGTTGTTCATGTGTGTGCCGGACTGCTTTCCTGCTTGCGGGTATCCGCCCTGGTAGAAAGGGCCTTCGTGTTTTCTTGCGTCCGCCCGTTCCTGTCCATCATCATATTCAGGGAAAGATTGGAACGGTCGTTACCGCCACGCTGCTCGAGCCCCGGACTTGGCCCTCGCTTTCGGTGAACTCGATGAAGATTCTGAAAGTAGCCGGATCGAACGGAATGGACCCCTTCTGTCCGTCGCGAAGCCGCGGGGCAGCCGCAGAAAAAACCATTTGAGCGCAAGTGGTAGCAGTCGAGAACACCGCTGAATTGTCCAGGAAGCGGGCTCAGCAATTGCAACGCCGCCAACCGGAGTATTGGTTTGCTGCAAACCGGGCTTGGCGCCTCTCGAAAGCGACCTTGAAAGCCTCAAGAAATTTCATCCCATGGGAGTGGCATGGCTCGTGCATTCTTGGTGGCAAAGGCTGATGAAAAGATTGGCCCATATTCTGGGAAACACACGAGAACGGGAGAACTAGCGCTTTGGATCAAAGCGTCCTGCGAGTGTCCTTGGGTGGACACGGCAACGAATTCAGGTTCCCAAGGGACCTTACCGAGGAGAAGAAAATGAAAAGAATGACGAGCGTTCTGAGATTCATGGTGATGGCAACGACATTGATTGTTTTCGCCCTGGCGGGGGCCCCGGCCAACGCTTTTGAAATTTGCGCCAAGAAAGACACCAAAACTGGCCTGCCCAAGAAGGGAACGCTGAAGCTCTATCCGGTATGCACCGGTAAATATGTTGCCATCGTTTCCAGCGAAGAGTTGGCAATTCTGGACCGCATGACTCTGGTCGACAACGATGGCGATGGTCAAAGCGAGACTGTTCGGTTCACACAAGTGAACGTTCAGATAGTCAACGGGCGCGGCAGCACGGATACGATCAATGGTCGCGGGAATCTGATCGTTGGTTACGACGAAGACAACCGACCACCACCGAGTGATCAGCGCTCACCCAAGAGTGGCTCACATAATGTCGTGTTTGGGGTCGACAATTTCTATAGCAGTTTTGCTGGCTTGATCGGTGGAACTTCCAACGACATTACGGAAGAGTTCGCGGTTGTCCTGACTGGTGCCGGTAATAGAGCTTCGGGTCTCATGAGTTCTATTACTGCAGGGTCGGGAAATTTGGCGGCTGGTGAGTTCTCGTCGGTCGTGGGCGGAACAGACAATTCTGCCTCCAGGCTTGGATCCTCGGTTGGTGGTGGCCGTAAGAATAGAGCTTCGGCTAAATATGCGGCCGTGAATGGCGGCCTGAACAATATTGCTGCAGGCGAAAATGCAGCGGTCAATGGCGGCGAGCTCAATCGTGCCGACGGCGAAAATTCATCGGCGAATGGCGGACATGGAAACCGGGCCGAGGGGCTTTATTCGTCGGCCAATGGCGGAGAAGGAAACGTTGCACGGGGGCGGAATTCTACCGTCAACGGAGGCTTCATAAATCAGGCAAATGGCGCCTACTCCTCGGCCAACGGAGGTAGGGAGAATGACGCTTCGGGAACCTTGGCCACAGTCAGCGGCGGCACGAAGAACCAAGCGGCCGGATATGGCTCCACCGTTAGCGGCAGCACAGCTCACCTCTGCAGCGGGGTCGATGAACTCTGTCCATGAAGCCCTCCGTCAACGCAGGCGGCAGGAGGGCTCTTTCGCCTCAACGACCCTGATAGGTCAATCCGAATCTGGGCCGAGTCTTGCACGCCGAAGCGCTACCCCACACCAACTCTGCCGGTTTTCCTGTGTCAGGCAGACTCAATCTCGAACGTTGGCGCGCCTTGTCTCGGAATGCGACCATCCGCTCCAGCCCGACCGACCAGAGAAGGCGCGGGCCGATGACGACGAGCATTCAGGATTCTTCATGCAGTTCCACGCTCTGTCATCGAGGGGGCGCATTTCACTTGGCGCTCCGCCTCCGGTCGCACGGGTTGGAGCGCCAACGCCGCTGGCCGCGAGAGACAGGGCCAGATCGTGCACCCGACCGGCGGCCGTCAGCTGGCTAGGGGCAGGGCGGTGCGGGTGGACAGGATGCGGGTGATGGCGCGAGCTTTGCCTTGAAGAGACCCTTGCCCCGGGGGCTCAGTGGGTCGATGCCCGAATCACTGATGACGATGCCGCCGAAAATTGCACAATAATTCGTATCACCGCTTTCGACTCTTACGGCGACAGCCTCCTGCGCGGGTTCATCGAGAGAGTAGGAAATCGGTGCGCGGCGACCGGTGCACGTGATGCGCAGTTGCTGACCATCGCTGATGGTCACCGAGCGGCAAGGCCCGAATTCAGCCTGCGAATCTCGGTAGTTGTAAGTGGGCCCGGTGATCGGACCGTTTTGGCGCCATGCATTCCCCGCCGGAAGGTCGAAGCAGGCAACGTCGTTGCCATCTGCGGCATTGTAGAACTGCACCCGCAGACCGTCCAAGGCTGGGTTGATGCCCGATCCGGGGGACGTGTCAATCGTCGGATCTTTGAGGGAGAGAACGATCTTGCGCCGCGTAGTGTCGGTCTTGTCCTTGATGAGAAGGCTATTGCCGGCCACAGGAGTTGCTTCGTCCGGCTGATCTGGGGAGAGCGTGAATCGAGAGAGGATGTTCCACGCAGACGACGCAATCGAGAAGTTATTTGAATTGGAGTAGATGATATGGCCCCCGTTCAGGCTGCATAATGTCGTCTCCACTCCCTCGGCACACTGCGTGAAAGTCTCGCAGGGCCCATCTACGACTGGCGAACCTTCGCACTGATTTTTCTCAGCCCAACTTGCAAAGCTTGCTTGTGATGCGGGTGCCCAGAACGTGCCTTCGTAGGGAACGGTGGAATCCCCCAGGCCGTGAAAGTGGGCCACCGTGATCGGTCGAGATGGCTGGCAGGCGCTGAGCGGGAGAATTCCCAGCGGAAAAGCAACAGGTGCCGTTGCCGCGAAGACTTCACTGGCCTCACACGCGAGCCGATGCGCGAGAGCGCCCCCATTCGAGAGCCCCGTGGCGTAGACTCGTTCGGAGTCCACCGTGAACTCGGCCGAAATTGCATCAACGATGGCTACCGCCAAACCCACATCGTCGACCCTGCCAGCCAAAGCCTCACCGCAACAAAACGTCGCTGCATTCCACGAATTGCCGACACCTTGTGGGTACGCGACGATGAAATTTTCTGCGTCCGAAACTTGACGAAACCCCGACAGGGAGGCTTGTGCATTGCTGTTCGAAGTATAGCCATGAAAATCCATGACCAGCGGCACTGCAGAGCCCGCAACATAACTCGAAGGCACGTGAACATTGTAGGTGCGGGTCCGCCCATCGAAGACAATCGATCGGGCGTAGTCCCCGGAGCTCGACTGCGCGGCCAGCGGAGCCGCATGGGCAGCGTCAAGCAAAGCCAGAACTCCGAACATCAGCGAAATGAAATGCAATTTTTTCTTCACACTCACGTCTTCTAACAGTAGCGCCCGGTTCAAGCGCATGTTTTTCCGCGTTTATTTTTTGTTTTCGGCGTAAATCGTTCGTTGCACTACAGAGTCTACGGCAAACGCTTTCTCGTATCCGCAAACATCAAGGACTCCGCCACGCCGAATCAGAAAGCGTATGCGTCGTCGTGACGCTTGGCCGGATCAAGCTTGGTAGATGCCCACTGCGGAGAGCGTCTTACGAATGGATAACTTCAAGCGGATACCGTGGGCGGATGCGGGACTCAGGGACGCGATCCTCAACGACGCGTGCGGCCATCTATCAGGCTGCGGTGGCGGGCGACGATGTAGCGGTAGCTATGGATCGGCGCGGTGGTCTCGCGTGCAAGCGGACGGTGGAGGTCGAGATGGATCCGTACCCGGAACGAGGTACTCTCGTAGCCCCTGTGTCGGCTGCCCAATCCCTTCCGGCCTCGCAGAGTTCCCACTGCTCGCTCATGCGCTGCGGTTGTTCTTCTCTTTGGCCCGGGGTCGATGGCACGACCCCCTCGGGCGATCTCGAGTGTCTAGTTCAGATAGAGAATCGCGAGACTCATCCCGAGCATGAGTGCGGCAGGCAGGGATTTCATCGGCTCGTCGCCGACCTTTAGATGCATCGCAATCGCTCCGAGCATCAGCCCGACCACGATGCTGGCTCCGGGTTGGACGAGGCTGGGAAGGGCGATGCCGCCCAACAGCAAAAGCGCCGAGCCGATCTTCAGGAACCCGATCAAATAAAAAAACCAGTCAGGGAGCCCGTAGGTGGCGAATTCTTCCTGCAGCGATTGTGCGCCGCCACCGCGGTATGCTGTGGGGTTTTGGGCTCGAAGCAACCAGACATTGAGCAGGCCGGCGCCGACAATAAACTGCAAAAGTATTGAAATCATAAAAAAAACACTCCTTGGGGTGCGGTACGCGTGGAACCGTCTACAATCTAGCTTGAAAATGCCGTCTGTCGAGTCCATCTACCAAGTGGCTAAGGTTTTGTCGCTGACTCTTTTCCTCTTTTATGGGCTGAGCTGCCTGTTTGCCGACGCGATGGTTGAGGAATTTCGGAGATTCGGGCTCGCGGACTACCGGCGCCTTACGGGCAGTCTGGAAGTTCTGGGAGCTCTGGGCCTGATTGTAGGCTACTTCTACCCGCCTTTGGTTCCCTGGGCTGCCGGCGGACTGGCGCTCTTGATGCTGCTTGGGGTCGGAGCCCGAGTCCGCGTAAATGATCCGGTCTTCGAGATCCTGCCGGCCGCTTTCCTGCTGGTCGTCAATGCCTTCATCGCCTGGTACGCGAGCGGCAGAGGCAGCTGAACGGGACCGGCTGGCAATGTTGAGCGGGTCTCGGGCTTCCCCTGGCTCGCGGGGGCGAGCCCTCGTCAGCGCGGCATGCTGTAGTTGCCCATTCTTCCGGTGATCATCGGCAGGTCCAGGAAGGGCTTGATGCCCGGGTTCGCTGCGCCGCAAACGAC
>DLYX01000304.1 GCA_003447545.1 Deltaproteobacteria bacterium
GCAATCTGGCGGGGTCCTCCCCCGATCGCTAGAGTTATCTGTAGAAAGACAAGTCTATATGGCAACGGAAATTCAAGAATTCTTGAACCCGGACGGACGTCCGGGCGGTTCGGACACACGCGACTCCTTTTTCACCTCGAAATATGAGGATGCTCTCGCTTGGGCACGGAAATACGCGATGTTTCAATATCCCTTTGTGACCGCGTGCTGCGGGATGGAGTACATGTCCGTTACGGGGCCTCGGTATGATGCCGACCGTTTCGGATTGACTCTGCCTCGTTTCACGCCGCGACAATCCGACCTGCTGCTGGTCGTCGGGACCATCACCCAAAGGCAGGCTCCGATTTTGCGGCGAGTTTGGGAACAGATGGCCGATCCCAAATGGGTCATGTCGTTTGGGAACTGCACCAATTCCGGTGGGCCCTACAATAATTATGCGGTCTTGCAGGGCATCGATCAGATCCTGCCGGTCGATATTTACATCCCCGGCTGCCCCCCGCGTCCGGAGGCCGTCATTGACGGCTTGCTGAAACTGCAGGAACGAATCGAGCGGGAGCATACCGGTCGGCCCGTAGAAAATATTCACGGGGGCATCAAGGCATTGGACTATCAAGCTGGAGAGCCCGCCAAGGTTGTCCCGGGCAGGGTTCCAAATCATCATGAGTGAAGAAAAGCCCGCAACCGAAGAGGCGACGGTACGTCTGACGATCGACGGCCTCGAAATCGAGGCACAGCCGGGACAGATGTTGCTCCAGGCCGCCCTCGACAATGGCGTCGAGATTCCCCACTACTGCTACCATCCGAAGTTGTCGATCGATGGCTCCTGCCGCATGTGTCAGGTCAAGGTCGAGGGTGGCCGCAAATTGGCGATCTCCTGCAACGAGCCGGTCCGCGATGGAATGGTCGTGGACACCAAATGCGACGAAGTGAAACACGCCCGTCAGGGAGTGATGGAACTGCTGCTGGTCAACCACCCGCTGGACTGTCCGATTTGTGACCAGGCCGGCGAGTGCTTTCTCCAGGATTATTCGCACGGCTACGGTCGCGACCACGCTCGGACAACGGCGCCGCGGCGCAAGGGGGTCAAGCGGGCTCCGATCGGCGAGCATGTGGTTTTCGATCAGGAGCGGTGCATTCTTTGTCGCCGTTGTGTGCGATTCACCCAGGAAATTACCGAAACCGACGAGCTCAGGGTTTTCGGGATTGGCGATCACTCCCACATTGGCACGATGCCCGACGCACCTCTGAACAATGATTATTCGGTCAATGTGGCCGATATCTGTCCCGTGGGCGCTCTTCTCTCGAGTGATTTCCACCATAAGAGGCGTGTGTGGTTTCTGGAGGACACCCCCAGTGTCTGTCCTTCCTGCTCGAAGGGCTGCAACGTCAATGTGGGCGTCTTCAAAAATGAAATCCAGCGGATGGTGCCACGTCGCAACGATGACGTGAATGATACCTGGATGTGTGATCACGGACGACTCCGATACGCCTTCACGAGCGATGAGACGAGAGTCCGGCAAGCCTTGGTCCGCAATGACGCTGGCGACTTCACGGAGACGCCGTTTCGCATCGCTCTCGAGGCAGCAGCCGATTTAATCCGGCCGAGCCTCGAAAATCCGGAAGCTTTCGCAGTAATCGCATCACCTCATCTGACGAATGAGGAAAGTTTTCTTCTCGCGGACCTGTGTAACCACAAGATCCCGGCGGGACACGTTACATTGCCCGTCATCCGGGGAGACGCAGACGGCTTTCTGATTCAGGAAGAGAAAGCAGCCAACGCCACGGGAACGCGCGCGATGGGAATCGAGGAACGCGGCGATGGTCTGCGTGGTCTGGCAGAAGCAATTCGCGTCGGCACGGTAAAGAGCCTCCTGGTGATGGGGGGCGACGCCCTTTCGGTTCCCGAAGGTGAGGGCCTTCTCGATGTACTCGGCGATCTCGAGTCGCTGATCTTGATCACCCCGAATCAAACCCCCATCAGTGAACATGCGAGCGTCCTGATTCCCGGTGCCACATTTGCAGAAAAAGACGGATCATTCACAAACGGGGAGGGGCGTGTGCAATGGATCTCGCGAGCCCTGAACCTCCCCGAGGGCGTGGAAACCGAAGGCGAGACGTTATCTCGAATCAAGGCATTTCTGGATAATGCGAAGCCTGAACCTTTCGACGCCATCACAACTCTGGGGAAGGTCGCGGAGTCCGTTCCCGAATACGCTCATATCAGCCGGGCCGAGCTTGGTGCTGACGGACTCCTGTCCGGAATTCAGGAAGCACCCGAACCGGAACCCGAACCCACCGAAGTCACAGCGTCGGGAGAAGCCTGATGGCCACCAAGGTAGTCACGATCGATCGCGACCAATATAGCAAGGCCGCCGGCCCGTTCGGCATCAAGGCCTTCATTTCCGGCTTTCGGGTAACGACGAGCCATTTTCTCGGAAACCTGATCGGTTGGATCCGTGGAAAGCCCACGGTGGCGACGGTCATGTTCCCCGAGGAGCACCTCGCCAAGCCTCCCGCTTTCCGGGGAATGCCGGTCCTC
>DLYX01000267.1 GCA_003447545.1 Deltaproteobacteria bacterium
GACCCGGCGCTCCTTGCTCGAAAGCTGGGCCAGCAGGGCGCGGGAGACAACGGCCGGCAACTCCTCGAAAAGCGCGGTCCGATCATCCGGTGCCATATCCTCGAGCAGGCGGACCAGATCGTCTTGAGCAAAGGTATCGACAAGCTCCCGACGGGCTTCAGGGTCCAGACACTCGAAGGTTTCAGCCGCGAGTGCTCGCGGCAGAATACGAAACACCAGACCACGTTGGTCAGCCGGCAACTCGCCCACCAGCACGGCGATATCAGGGGACTCCCAGGAGGAGAGCGCCTCGCGAAGCCCGGAGAGGTCTCGTCTTTCGAGAAATTCGGTGATCTGAGGCTGCGGTGGCGGTGCGTTCATGATCGTCCCTGCGACTCAGGAAAGAGTTCGTCGCGCGATTCCCCTGGTTTTACGCTTCTTCAGCCGTCCCGCGGCCTTCCTTCGCTTGTCCGCGAGTTCAATCAATCTCGCCTGTGAGCTCGACTTGCGCCCAGACCCCTTCAAGGCCGACAACCGCTCGTAGCGACCGTCCGCCATCATTTCCCATGCGTCCTCACGGTCCTCCAATTGCAAGTCGAGATAGGATCGTAGTTCGAGCTGAAGGGACTCCTCGAGAACGGGCACCAGAACCTCGACTCGACTTTCCAAATTTCTCTTCATGCAATCAGCAGAGCCAATCCAATATTCCGGCTGGTTCCCGTTTGCGAAATAATAGAGTCGGGCATGCTCGAGAAACTGCCCCACAATACTGACCACCCGTACGTTTTCGGTAAGACCGGAAATCTTTGGTCGCAGACGACACGTATCACGAATCAAGAGGTCGATACGAACGCCGGCCCGGGCAGCGCGATACAGGGCTCGGGTGATGTCCGCATCTTCCAACGCATTCATCTTCATCTGGATATGCGCAAACCGATGCTGCTCGAGATGGTCGACCTCTCGTTCGAGCGTCTCGATCAAAGCAGACTTCAGGGAAACGGGTGCGACCAGAAGATGTTTATATTTCCGACGAGGCTTGTACCCAGTCGTCAGGTAATTGAAGAGTTCCGTGAGGTCGGCACCAATTTCCTCATCGGAGGTCATCAAGCCAAGATCGGAATAAACTCGCGCCGTCCCCGAATGATAATTGCCCGTCCCGATATGAGCATAGCGCCGTAATCCGTCGTGGTCCTGACGGACCACGAGAATCGTCTTGCAATGGGTTTTGAGACCAACCACCCCGTAGGTCACGTGAATCCCCATCTCCTCAAGCCGACTCGCCCAAAGAATATTCGCGTCTTCGTCAAAGCGAGCCTTCAGTTCGACCACGACAGCCACCTGCTTCCCGTTACGAACGGCCTCCAGCAGATGATCAATCACTTTGGTTTCGGCCGAGGTACGATAGAGCGTCATCTTGATGGCGCGCACCTTCGAATCTCGGGCCGCTTCGAGAAGAAATCGCTCCACCGAAGTCGAAAAGGACTCGTAGGGATGGTGCAGAAGGATTCCACCGGCATCTCGCAAAACATGAAAGATATTTCGCTCCGGCGTAAGCGACACGTTGTCGATCGGTCGATGCGACGGGTCGCGCAAATCCGGTCGATCAATCGCAGCGATCTCGAGAAGGTCGACCAGGGCAAATCGACGATGGACCGCCCGCACTTCGGCATCCGCATCGAGACCCAGTTCGGCTGCGAGCATCGAGCGACGCGCAAGAGACATCTCCGACCCAACCTCGAGGCGTACAATTGGCGCAAATCGACGGTCTCGCAACTCGGTCTCGATCATCGCGAGCAGGTCGTCGGCCTCTTCTTCATCGAGTTCCGTGTTCGCATTTCTCGTCACACGGAAAAGCTCGCAGGCAACAACTTCCATCCCCGGGAAAAGAATATCGAGGTTCTCCGCCATGACTTCTTCCAGAGCCACGAAAGTCTGCTGGTCGTCAACCCTCATCCATCGAGGAATCCCGGAACCGATCGGCACCTTCACCCGCGACATCATCGTGGCGGGGTCCCCGGGATAACGAACTGTCACGAGGAGATTCAGCGAAAGGTTCGAGACGAACGGAAAGGGGTGCGCGGGGTCCATCGCTTGCGGTGTCACCAGAGGAAAAACATTCCGCAGGTACTCGTCTCGCATCTTGAGCCGTTGCTCTTCTTTCAGGTCGCGAATGCGCAGAAGTTGAACATCCGCCTGTTTGAGGAGTCTTCGGAGCTGCTCGAAGAGCGCCACCCGCCGCTCGTCCAATTTCTCGATGAACGCATAGGCCTCCTCAATCTGCTGACCAGGTGTTCGACCATCGACGGTCGGTTCCCGCACGCCAGCAGCCAACTGCTGCTTGAGACCACCGATCCTTTTCATGAAAAACTCGTCGAGGTTTCCGCTCACGATCGCGAGAAACTTCACACGTTCGAGCAGAGGGTTCCGTGCGTCTTCCGCCTCCGCCAGAACGCGCCAGCAGAAGGCGAGCCACGTCAACTCGCGATTCAGATAGAGCTCGGCGGAACCTAGCGAGGGCGGCGACGGCCCCTCGAGAGATGCACCTACCGGATCCTCGGGCAAAACCAGTTCCCGGTTCGGGCCGGACCCCGAAGGCCGGGTGCTCGTCTCCGGAATTGACTTGGAATTCTCTGTTTTCGAAGGATTCATATGATCATCTGCTGTCCGAGAGGGACGCAGGCCCTTCGGAAGTATCGCCCCCCGCTCGCCACCTGTCGAGAGTCGATCTGCCCGCTCGCTCGACAACTGGCTCGGAGAACGGAAGTATTTGCTTATGACCCTGAATTCCCGAGAGCCTTTTCGCCGTTTTCCTATATCAACCGCTATCGGATTTGCGATGGCCCTCGGAATCGCCTCATGTACTGCCGCAAAACCCGACAATCCGAATCTGGGCCCTCTGGCCGCCGAGAAATACTTTCTTCTGGGCGAAAGACTCGCCGATGAGGGCCGCGCCCATGAAGCGATCGATGCGTATCATGCGGCCATCCGCGCCGCTCCGGACTTCTCGATGGCCTACTACGATCTGGGAAATCAGTACGCGAAGCTCGGGCGCTTTGAACCAGCGATCTCGGCCTACAAAAGAGCCATCCAGAAAGACTCGACAATGATCAAGGCATACAACAATCTGGGCCTTGCTTATACCGCCAATGGCGAGGCCTCAAAAGCAATTGTTGTCTTGAGGCGCGCCACCGGCATGAACCCGAACTATGCGCGAGCCTGGAACAGCCTCGGCTCGGCTTACGATGCGAACGGAGATCATTCGAAGGCAATCCTGACCTTCAAGCAAGCGATCGAGATCGATCCGGGCTACGGCGATGCCTATAATAATTTGGGGGTCGCTTACGCGAATCTCGCGCTCTTTCGCGAAGCGGAAGATGCATACCAACGCGCCCTTCGGATCCGACCCGACGATATCAACGCAATTTTCAATCTGGGCCAGCTATATGCCGCCCTCGGAGAAACCGGCAAGGCCGAAGAGCAGCTGCTCATTCTGGAGCCTGCGGACCCCTGGAAAGCCGATGCTCTTCGCAAGGCAATCTCACGCGGCATACCTATTCGTTAGCCTCAGCAGAAGCCTCCTGAGAGGCCATCATTTGCATGCCGACAAGTCGAGCCACGACAACGGCAATAAATAACTGTCCCAGAATCCCTTCGGTTGCCGCCAACATCTGCGCCAGCGGGTGGACAGCCAGAATATCTCCATAGCCGACAGTCGAGAGCGTGATCAGACTGAAATAGAGGAAGTGGACAAAGGACGCCGGGTTTCGAGTCAGAGAATCACTGCCTGCGATCATATCCCCTCGAATCAGAAAGGAACCGGGTTTCGCGTACTCCACCAATCCGTAGAGGATCATGAACGCCAGACCGATCAGCAGAAAGACACTCAAGCCGCCAAAGACGGCGTCTGTCGTGATATGCGAGCGCTGCAGGACATCACGAGATACAACAACGATGACGAAGATAATATTCAGCAGCGCAAGAATATACGAAGCGACCGAAACTGCCTGGTTGTTGAGCGCGTCTGCGGCCCACCCTGTCCCGGAAGCTCCAACCGCGAGCACCACAGAGACGGTCAGGACTCCTTTGCGCCGGGTGCTCGCAAAAACTCCACCGAGCAACACCAAGGCAATCAACGCACGGAGAATCTCTGCCTGCGGATGCTGCACCGCTGCCATGGGCATCAAGAAAATGAGCACACAAATCGCCAGAAGTAGAACTCCGAACGAATTCGTATCTTTTGTCTCGATTATTTGATTTTCAGCCATACAAGCTCTTACTGCCTGTCCCCTCAAAAACAAAAGGGGCCACCTCCCGAAGGAAGCGGCCCCTGAAGCTCAAGAAAAGGATCTTCAGCTTTTCGGTCCGGTGGGAAGTTCCCGGAAGGGGACCGTCTTGTCGATCCGCAATTCGGGGGGCAGCCCGAGAACTCGCTCGGCAATAATGTTGCGCAACACTTCATCCGTGCCGCCGGCGATCCGCAGGCCCGGCGAACCGAGATAGGCCTGCTGCCAGATACCGTCGTCTTCAGCCGACTCGTCCAGCAATGCTCCGGACTCACCCTGCAATTCCATTGCGAAAGAGGCTGTCTGCTGCCCCAAGGGGGCACCGATGGCCTTCGCAATAGAACCCTCAGGCCCGGGTGTCGCGCCACTGAGCAGGGCCGACAGGGTTCGGTATCCGGTATATTGGATCCCTTTCTGGGCGATATAAATATCTGCCAATCGGGCGCGGACGCTCCCATCTTCGATGGCTGCTTTACCGTGGCGACGCGACCTGCGCGCCAAATCCAGCAATTTCTTGAACTGGCCGCCACCACCGCCACCGCCGATAGCGACACGCTCGTTCATCAATGTCGTCAGGGCGACACCCCAACCCTGGCCAACCTCACCAAGGCGCTGGGCATCCGAAACACGAACATCGGTGAAAAAGACTTCATTGAAAGCCTCTCCCCCGTTGATCTGCTTGATGGGACGAATTTCGACGCCGGGCGATTTCATATTCACGATGAAATACGTCAAACCCTTATGTTTGGGCGCATCCGGGTCGGTCCGGGTCACGATCATGCCCCAGTCCGAATACTGCGCACCGCTGGTCCAGATCTTCTGACCGTTGATCACCCAGTCGTCGCCATCGCGGACCGCCGACATACGCAGGCCGGCGAGATCCGATCCGGCCGAGGGCTCACTGAAGAGCTGGCACCAGATCTCGCTACCCCGCGCCATATTGGGGAGGAAGCGCTCCTTTTGTTCCGGGGTCCCATGCGCCATGATCGTGGGTCCCAGCATCCCGTGCCCGATCAGGTAGACATCCATAACCGCGCGGAACTTGCTCTCTTCCTGGTTCCAGATGATCTGTTCCATGCGCCCCATTCCCTGACCGCCACAATCCTTCGGCCACGTCAGGCAGGCCCATCCCGCATCATATTTTTTCGCCTGCCATTCCTTGGCCATGGCGACATACTCTTCATCTGTCCTTTCCGCTGCCGAGGATTTGCTACCCTCGACCAGAGGCTCCGCGTTGGCGGACAGCCACTCGCGGCATCGATCACGAAAAAGACTTTCTTCTGGGGAATCTTCAAAATTCATGGGAACCTCCGTCTCAAGCTGCTTCTGACGCTTCAATGCGCGTAATAAGTTTTTCACGCCAGGTTCCCGGAGAACCCAACGTCGCCGCGAGAACCTTTGCGCGGCGATAGAATAAATGGCAATCGAACTCCCAGGTGAAGCCTACGCCACCGTGCACCTGGATCATGTCTTCGGCGCCGAGGACAAAGGCGTCGCTCGAAGCGACCCGCAGGTTACAAGCGGCCATTGGCAACTCCGGATCGTCGGTCGAAAGTGCCCATGCCGCCCAATATCCATTGGAAACCGCAATTTGATTGCGTGCATAGAAGTCTGCGAGGCGATGCTTGACCGCCTGAAAAGATCCAATGGCACGACCGAAAGCAAACCTTTCCTTGACGTACTCGACAGAGATTTCCAAAGCGCGTTCCGCGCCACCAATCTGCTCGAATGCCAACAGGATCGCCATGCGATCCATCAATCGCTCGAAGGTCGCCTCGCCTTCGCCCGCCGCACCCAATCGCTCGAACGAAGCCGAAGAGAAAACGATCTCGGCCTGCGAGCGGCTGGCGTCCAGAGAGTTGAGTTTCTTGCGCTCGATACCGTCGCCTGCGAGATCGACCAGCACCAGAGAAGCGCCCTCCCCTTCGCCGACCAGAACGACTGCCAAATCGGCAATATCACCATCGAGAACCGGCGTTTTGGTTCCGCTGATCGTATCGCCGCTCACGCGAACCTCGAGGCTCTTGACATCGCTGTCTCCGAGAGCCTCGGAAAAAGCGACGCATCCAATGCGTTCACCGGAGCTCAGTAACGGCAACCATTTCTGTTTTTGCTCCTCGGTCCCGCAAAGAAGAATCGCTTCGGTGGCTCCATAAACGGAAGAAGCAAATGGGATTGGTGCAAGCGAACGACCCATTTCCTGAGCGAGCAAAACAAGCTCCAGGTAGCCAAGTCCGGTACCGCCGTAAGATTCGGGCACCGTCGTGCCCAGCCATCCCATCTCGGCTACCTTCTTCCATAGACCTTCGTCGTAGGACGCGTCTGATTCGAAGACGGCACGGTCGACCTGCAAAGTCGCATTTGCCGTCAAGAATTCGCGCGCTGTTGTCTGCACGAACTTCTGATCGTCCGAGAATTCCAGATTCATTTCTTCTCTCCCTCGACAGCGACCGCTGTCTGGAGA
>DLYX01000239.1 GCA_003447545.1 Deltaproteobacteria bacterium
AGGTCCGGCCGAACACGGGGACCGGTCGACGGAAGAGATTGGGGCGCAAGTGACATCAGCGAGGAAGGATACAGAAAGAACGCGACGGCGGCCCCGCGCGGAGTGGATCTTTCTCGCTCTTCTGCTGGTCGCAGCGACGGGCCAACGCGCCTGGAATGCAGCCGCCATCCCCTCGCTGCGCGGGTACGACGGCCCAGGTCATGCCGCCTATGTCTTCACATTGGTGGACGAGGGGCGATTGCCACATCCCACCGAGGGCTGGTCGACCTTCCATCCGCCCACATACTACGTCCTCGGCGCAGGCGTATGGAAGCTCCTGGCTCCCCTCGGACCCGATGTCGTTCAGTTCGGCCTTCGTATGATTGGGGCGCTGGCGGGACTTCTTGCTGCAATAGTGCTCTACAGATGCGCTCGCTCGCTTGGAGCGTCCGGGCCCACGGCCTGGGTAGCCACTGCCCTCTTCCTCTTTGTACCAAGCAACCAGATGGCTGCCGTAATGATCGGCAACGAGGCCCTGTGCGCCGCAATGGCGGTGCTCGCGATCCCCCCGATTCTCGCCCTGCAGGCAGATCCCACCAACCGTCGGGCCGCTTGTCTTGCCGGCCTGACAATCGGTCTGGCCATCATCACCAAATACAACTCTTTGCCTCTTCTCCCAGCCGTGTTGGTGCCCTTCGTCGTGCGACGACCAAACCCCGGGACACTCGCTGCTCTGGCGACCCTTGGTGTCACGCTCCTGATCGTCGCCGGCCCCGTCTACCTCCGCAACTTCCTGGTGACGGGCTCCCCCGTACCGATGACACGCGAGATCGGCCCCATGCAAAAAACCGAGAACAGCATGATCATCCGGCCGCGCCAGGTGACGGATTACCTCTGGATTGACCCGATGGCCATCCGGCGCCCTTCACTCTTTCAGACGGGACCGCTCCGGGCGAGACTCGCCAACCGGAACCCCGCAATGGCCAACGTCTGGGGCCTGACCCACGCCTCGATCTGGTTTGATCCCTTCCTCCATCGCACCGATGACGACTTCCACCGGGACGGATCGCCCTGGGGCTTTCTGCTTGCCACGCTCGGCCTCGTCCCGGCAGCCGGGATGCTCGCGGGCTTCTTTCTCGCCGTCGGCTCGGCGGTGCGAAGCCGAGGACGCTCGCGGTGGACCCCGCTGGTCGTCTTATGGTCTTTCGGAGTCCTTCTCTTTCTGGCTTTCTCCCTGCGAGCGCCGTCGGCGGCCGCCATCAAGGGCTCCTATATGCTGCCCATTGCAGGAGCGGGTACGCTCTTCTTTGCCCGAGCAGCAACCGCACTCGTGCCGAGAGCACGGAAGGCGTTGCTGATTTTCTCTGCCTGCACAGCCATCTGGGCCGGCCTCTTCTTCACCGAGAAACTTTTCTCCAACAGTCCGGGCACCGCCGAGGGGTTCAAGCGCGCCTGGCTGACCTGGTCAAAACAACTGCCCGAAGCCAACCTCGACGGGACGATCCTCTATTTCTTCCCCGAGGACGGGAGGGGCAAAAAAGATCCTTCAGGATAGCACCGGTCGTCGGAGAGAATCACATCGAAGTCACGCCCCCGCGAGGGAAGACCCCGGGATCCAACTTCCCCCCGATCGACAAAGCTGATAACGCGGAGCACTGGAAATCGTTCTCCGATGCAATCCGGCCCATTCAAATCCGCGGGCATCCTCCCGGCGGAGCGCACCAACAAGCGAAAGATATTGGCGATCTCAGTCCTCGCCATCCTGCTGCTTCCCGTGCTCGTCTCTCTCTATATGCGCAACCCGGTTCTCGGTGCCGTCAGCGAAACCATTGCGGGCTGGCAGACCACCCGCTCTCTGGTCGAGCGCGGCGATCTCGATCTCGATGAGTTCTACCCCTCGGCCAAACAGGGAAAAGATCCGAACTATGCGGTCGTCTGGAGGGACGGAAGACTTCTGGGGATCGAGCCCCTCGCCTCCCCCCTGACGTTCGCGCCGATCGCCTGGATGGTCGAAACCGCGCAGGGTCCATTGGGACCCAATGACTTCGTGCGCGTATCTGCGATCACCGCAGCGCTCACCGTCTTCCTGCTTCTCCTCTGGTTATTGCAAACGGTTTCCCCTGGTCGCGCAATTCTGGTGACGGTCATCTTCGCGCTTGCGTCCAGCCATCGTACGCTCAATGCGAGTGGCCTCTGGCAGCACACCTCCAGTGCCCTCTGGATGGTCCTCGGACTCTGGGCATGGACCCGGGCGCGGGAGACTCCTCGCGCCTACCTTTGGGCGGGCGCCGCACTTGCCATGGCGACGGCGTGTCGACCGATTCTCGTTCCAGCCGCGATCCTCGTGATCCTCGACGCCTACCGCAACAGCGATCGGCGATCGGCTTTGCTCACCGGCGCAGTCGTGACGGCGATCGGAGGGGCGGCACTCGCTGCGAATTATGCCCTTCACGGATCCCTGCTTGGAGGCCGCGCCGAGATCGTTTCCGGGATCGCGACGAGTCACTCCGTCACTTCCTATTTCAGCTTTTCACCGGCACACCTTCTGGGCATGCTGGTGGCCCCCAGTCGAGGCCTCTTTGTCTACAGCCCGGTGCTGCTCTTCGCTTTTCCGGGCCTTCTCCTCGGTCTACGAAGTCGATCTTCCGAACCGCTGCAGGCGATCACCGTAGCGGGCCTGCTGGTCTTCGCGCTCTACGGATTCATCGCCACATGGTGGGCGGGGTGGGTATTCGGTCCTCGCTACATGAACGACCTTCTGCCTTTCTTCGCGCTCTGGCTCGCCATCGCGCCGCCATTGCGCCGTGGTCCCGCGCGAGTCGCCTTTGTCGCTGCCTTGCTCTGGTCACTTGCCGCGATGGAGGTCGGCGTCCGCGCCTACCCTTGTGGCTGGAACGCGCGGCCGGCGAATGTGGACAAGGCCCCCGAGCGACTCTGGGATCCGACAGACACCGAACTCGGCCGTTGCCTCGGGAAACTGCTCCGGAACCGCTCCTGACTCGCGCCGAAATGGCACCGGGGAAGAGCGAGCCGGATTTCCTGGCCGGTCAGCGATCCTGCAAGTGGTCCTGTGCACGGGCCTGCGTGTGCTCCTGCGGACTGGCCCGCCGGGCCGACCGCCTACTCGATATATCCGAGGCGGCGAAGTCGCTCTTCGTCGTAGGCACTGAGGCCGGTGGGTCCTTCCGTCTCGTTGGCGAGCTTGGTCGCGATTTCGTCGATACGGCTCTCGTGTTCTGCGGCGATCTCCGGATGCTGGCCCACCACGTCGATTGTTTCACCAGGGTCTGTCTGGAGGTCGAAGAGGGCCAGAACGCCGTCCGAGCGGGAGCGTGTACTTTTCCAACGGCCGTTCCGATACGTCTGGAAGTTGTTTTCGCTGACGAAGAGTTCGCTCGCTGACACGTCCTGTGGACCCGCCGTCTCCTCGCCAGCGAGGCGCAATAGAAGATCAAATATGTCCTGACTCCGGAGGAGAGTGTCGCTGGGCACGGGGATCGGGCGGGAAGTGATCAGCGGGACTTCAAGAACGGGTTGAAACGACGGGTTGCCGAAATGCCCGCTTGTCGAGGGGAGAGCGTGCTCCTCCCCAAGAGCCTCACCGTGGTCGGAGGTTAGAACAATGAGGCTGTCGGAGAGAAGGCCTCGTGCTTCGAGCTCGTCGAGCAGCTCGCCCAGGTGTGTGTCGAAAGAGGTGATCGTTTCCGCGTAGGGTCGTCGGAGCACCAGATATTCGTGGACGTCAATATAGTGGAGGTAGACGAAGAGCCGCTG
>DLYX01000570.1 GCA_003447545.1 Deltaproteobacteria bacterium
TGGCAGGGTCGAAGGGGGGAATCTCCATTCCGTCGACGGGCACGGTATCGAGATGGCTCGCGATCAAAACGGTCTCGGCCTTCGCGTGGGCGTGCGCTTCGGCCACGACGCTTGTGCGCCCGTCGCGCCCGATCAGAGAGCTGTCGAGTCCCATCGAGCGGAGCGTTTCGGCGACGTATTCGGCAAGATTGTGTTCGCCGACGATATCCCCGGGCAAGTCGCTGCGATTCATCGGGTTTACGGATGGGATCGCGACCATCTCGCGCAAATGGCGAACGCACGAGGCGATTTTGGCTGGAGCTGTCATTTTGATTTCTCGGTTGTAGCCGATCGCGACCTTTTCCGGAAAACGTTTTCTTGAGGTCCGGATTGGCGCCGTCTGCCCCGAACAAGTATCCCGACAGGATGAGCGAACTCGTCGAAATTCATGGAACCTGCGACCCCCGTTTTCAGCGGGTTGCTGACATCTTTGCGCAATCTTTCGCCTCGGGCGACGATTTGGGCGCCTCGGTCAATGTCACATGGGAAGGGGCTCCCGTGGTTGATCTCTGGGCCGGTTTTGCCGACGAAGAGCGCACCCGGCCGTGGATGCGGGATTCTCTCGTCAACGTTTTTTCGACGACCAAGGGGATGACGGCGCTATGTGCATTGCGCCTGGTGGAAGACGGGCTGCTGGATCTCGAGCAGCCAGTGGCGCGGTATTGGCCGGAGTTCGCTGCTGCGGGCAAACAAGAGTTGCCAGTGCGGTTGCTGATGAACCACCAGGCCGGTCTGCCGGCGATCGGTCCCCTGATGGAACCGGAGTCCCTCTATGATTGGGAAGCGATGGTGGGAGCTCTCGCAGCGCAGGAGCCCTGGTGGGTGCCGGGGACCAAGCATGGTTATCATGCGATCAGTTTCGGGTTCCTCGTCGGCGAATTGGTCCGACGGGTGACGGGACGCAGCGTGGGTACTTATTTTCGCGAGGAATTGGCCGGGCCGTTGGGGTTGGACTTCCATATCGGTCTCCCGGAATCCGAGGACCATCGGGTGGTTCCTCTCGTCGAGGGCCCCGTGCATGAATCCGAGGGCCCCAATCTGATGGAAGCGATTTTTGCTGATCCTGAAGGCATGCTGGCAAAGGCCTTTCTGAACCCCCCAATCGATCCGACGGCCATCGCTGACCGGGATTGGCGCGCAGCCGAGATACCCGCAGCAAACGGCCATGGCACAGCCGCAGCTCTGGCGCGGATCTACGGGATACTGGCGACCGGCGGAGAGGCGGACGGGGTGCACGTGCTCTCGCCGGAAACGATTGCTCGCGCGCGCACCGAGGAGAGTTATGGTCTCGATGCCATCCTGCCTCTGGTTTCTCGATTCGGGGTGGGGTTCGCGCTACCGCCGGCCGAGGAACCGACTGGCCCAAATCTGCAGGCTTTTGGCCACGCGGGGATGGGTGGTTCTTACGGACAGGCGGATCCGGAGTATCGAATGGGCTTTGGCTATACGATGAATCTGATGCACACAGGTTCCTGGCTCGTCGATCCGCGCCCCAGAGCCCTGCTCGGAGGCGTTTACGAGTCATTGGACGCAGTGCGCGGGTGAGAGATCGGTCGGTACCGCGCTTTGCGGCTTGCGTGAGGAGTTTATTGACCAGACTCCGGTCCTGATGGTAAAATAGGGACGGGCGAAGGTTGATGGTTCGTCCGTGAAATCCATGGAACAAACTCTCCCCCAAGCCTCGCAGAACGAGGCCCCGACAGATGCTCGAGCCACGCGAGCCTCCCGCATGTTCCCCGGCTCCCCGGATCTGAGCGCACTCGCGAGCACGGATGGCCGACTGTGGCGTGATGTTCGTCGCACTCTGGACGCTCGTTATTCGAGGATCTGGATGGATATTGCGGGCCGGTATCTTTGCATGTTCAGCCTTTTGGCGATTTCCTGCGGAATCGCTGCGGGGTGGGGCAATGGTGTGGGTCTTCTACTGGCACCGGTGTGGGCGGTCGGCATGGGCTTTTGGTTCGCGACGATCGTCCTGTTCATGCACGAGGCAGCACATTATAATTTGGCAAGCGACAAGGCCCGGAACGATCGACTCGCCAACGGTTTGGTATGCCTTCTGATCGGCGACGATATCCGCCACTACCGGGCGTTGCATTGGAAGCATCACCTCAAACTGGGCGAGGTCGATGATTCGGAAGTGTCGTACCATTATGCCCCGGATTTGCGGTTTGCCCTCGAGACACTCTGTGGTGTTCACGCGTGGCGAGTGTTTCAGAATCACCGCGCCCGGGGTGTCGGGAATACCTCGGAGGAGGGCCAGGTCCGAGATCGTTTCGCCCTTGTGCGAGGTCTCTCCTTCCACGCCATGATTCTTGGTTTTCTGATTGTCTCGGGTTTCTGGTCGTCGGCAGTGGCGTGGGTTCTGGCGGTCGGGGTTGTTTTTCCCTACCTGTCGGCCCTCCGTCAGCAGTTGGAGCACCGATCTCTTGACGCCGGTTCCCGCGAGGATTTCGCACGCAAGCCCCATGGCGCCATCAATCGAATGTTTGCTCGCACTGTCGGAGCGCGAGCGTTCGGGAGTGCTGGATTCTGGCGCCACCTCCTCCACCATTGGGATCCAACGGTCTCCTACACGCGCTATGACGATTTGGAGGATTTCCTGATGGGGACGCCGCTGGCTGAGGAGATAGACGAGGCCCGCACCTCGTATCTGACCGTCTGGCGGGGGCTTGTGCGCCAAGGTGTTCCCGAGGGAGGCTGAATCGAATGATCCCGGGCGATCGGTGATTTCTCGTCCTTTCGCGGAGCTTGGAAATCGACTATGATCTCCTAATGCTCTCGAGCGTTCGATTCCTGCTCGCCCTCTGCATGGCGGCTGCTGTTTGCGGAACGGCAAATCACGCTGCGGCGGGGGCTTCCCCTTACCGGGCGTTTGAGAGTCCACAGTCCCGTCCGCTTGCGATCAGCCCGGACGGCACCAGTCTCTACGCCTTGAACAGTCCTGCCGGACGCCTCGAGGTTTTCAGTTTGGGGGCGGGCTCTCCCATTCTTCGAGCCAGCGTCTCGGTCGGGATCGACCCCGTCGCGGTAGCCTTGCACGGTTCCGCTGAAGCTTGGGTTGTGAACCAGGTTTCGGACAATGTCAGTATCGTCGACTTGACCGTCGACCCTCCGGCGGTGAAACAGACGATTGCCCTCTGTGACGAACCCTCCGATATCGTTTTTGCCGGGCCGGGCCGCGGTCGCGCATTTATTTCGATGGCTCGTCGCGGGCAGAATTGTCCAGTGCCGCAGAAGCCAGATACGCCCTCGACGCCTCGCGCGCTGGTGATGGTATTCGACGCCGAGAACCCGGGTACGGGCCTGGCTGGCAATCCGATGACGACTCTCGAACTTTTCGGCGACGCTCCCCGCGCTCTCGCGGTGTCTGCGGACGGGAGTACCGTCTACGCTGCCGTGTTCCGGTCCGGCAATCAGACCACCTCGGTCCACGAGTTGACGGTATGCGATGGCGGCGCTGATGCGGCCCCCTGCGAGGTTGACGGACGGATGTTGCCCGGTGGGCTCCCCGCGCCGAACGCCAACCACGCTGGCGTACCTGCTCCGGAGGTGGGCCTGATCGTGAAATACGACCCTCAGGATCAGGCCTGGGAAGATGAACTGGGCCGCAACTGGAATGCAGCCGTCCGCTTCAATTTGCCCGATCTGGACGTCTTCCGCATCGATGCGAACGGAACCGTCCCATCAGAGACCGGCTCGTATGCAGGCGTCGGCACCGTATTGTTCAATATGGCGGTCAACCCCGTGAGCGGGGATGTCTATGTCAGCAATACCGAGGCGAATAATCAGGTTCGTTTTGAGGGCCCCGGGAGCAATCATTCAACCGTTCGTGGCAACCTCCATCAATCGAGGGTCTCGGTCCTCCGAGATGGCGTTGTCTATCCCCGCCACCTGAACAAGCATATTGATTATTCAGCCGCGTCGGTTGCTCCGGGCGTCAAAGATAAAAGCCTCGCGATTCCTATGGGGATGGCCGTTTCGCCGGATGGACAGACGCTCTATCTGGCGGCCTTCGGTTCCTCGCGGATTGCTGCGCTCGACACCGCGGCCCTGACGGCCGACACTTTCGTTCCTGACGCGGGAACGCATATCGAAGTGGGGGGAGGGCCGACCGGAATGATTCTGGATCCGGCCCGGAACCAGATGTACGTTCTCACCCGATTCGATAATTCTCTGGTGACGGTGGACCTGGCGTCGGGGGAGGTTTCGTCTCGGGTCTCGATGTGGAACCCGGAGCCTGCCAGCGTGGTCCGCGGTCGCCCCGTTCTTTATGACGCTCGATTGACAACAAGTAACGGCGAATCGCCTTGTGCCTCGTGCCACGTTTCCGGAAATTTCGATGGTTTGGCTTGGGACCTCGGGAACCCGGATGCCGATGTGATTCCGAATCCGAATCCATTGCGCTCGCTTCCGGGAGCGGAGGCGCCTGATTTTCATCCGATGAAGGGGCCGATGCTGACCCAGAGCCTTCGTGGCATGGCTCACGCAGGACCGATGCATTTTCGCGGGGATCGATCCGGTGCGATGTTGTCGGACCCGACCGGGCCACTCGATGAGCGTGGAGCATTTCTCACCTTCCAGCCAGCGTTCGAAGGGCTCCTCGGGCGGCAGGAAGGTGCCTTGTCCGACGATCAGATCAACGCCTTCGCAGATTTTGTCCTGCAGGTGACCTACCCGCCGAACCCGAACCGCCCTCTCGATAATCAATTAGTAGGAGAGGCGGCCGTCGGAAGCGATTTGTTCCGCTCGCTCGTTCAGTTCGGTGAGATTCCTGAACACGGCAGCTGCGTAGGCTGCCATGTGGTCGATCCTGCTCGTGGCTTCTTCGGTCAAGACAAGATCACGACGCAGGGAGTCCTGGAACCTTTCAAAACCCCCCACATGCGAAACCTCTACGAACGCATCGGTATGTACGGGATGACCGAAGCCCCTCTGAGCGGGGAGACTCTGCTTTTCATTGAGGGCGATACCAGCCATCAAGGCGATCAGATACGCGGTTTCGGGTATGACCACGCGGGTGCGGTCGATTCCCTTTGGCGTTTCACGCACTACATTCTCTTCACGTATCCGCAGGCCAAGACGGACGCGCAGAGGTTGACGAGTCGAAAGAGCCTGGCTGCCTATATGCTCGCATTCGAAACCAATATGGCTCCGATCGTGGGCCAACAGGTAACGATCGATGCAGCTGCCCAAGCTGATCAACTGGCACGGCTTGACTTGATGATTCAGCGCTCGCGAGCGCTCTACCCGAATCCCGAGAATGCCGCGGCCCGAGAGTGTGACCTCGTTGCGACTGCCCGGGTGGGCGCCGGTTCACAGGCTTGGATCTTCGCATCTGATGACAAGTTCACCCCAACAGATGCCGCTGCCGGCGCACCCCTGACAAAAGCCGCGATTCTGAATCTGGCGAAGGCGACCGGGCAGGCCGTCACTTTCACCTGTCTTCCGTCGGGGATGGCGGGCGCTTATCTGGGTGGCCCGCGCCGAGACGGAGCCCCCAAAGCGGCCCCCCCCATGCCGGTGGTCGAGAAGGCAAGCAAAGACGATTCCCCTTCCTATGAGCGACAAGCTTGTGCCGCTCCGGGAAGCGGACAGTTCTGCTGAGGCTGCTTCTCCCGGATCCGCAGAGGGCTAGCGCAGGAACGGAAAGCGTTCGGCCATGTAGTTGCGCTGGAAAGGTTCACTGAGCTTCCACACGCCCGCGTCGAGTACGAAATGGGCCATCACGATCCCGAGTCCGACGGCCAGCGGCACCGTCAGAATCAGAGCCCCGATCAGGATCCCGCAGGCGACCATGGTGATGGCGGGTCTCCACTTTTGCAGCCGTGTGCCCGGCTGGGGAGCCTCCGAATGTCCGAGGCTCGTAGCCGCGCGCGAACGAGGCCGCGAGACCATTCCCATGAAAACGAAATATTGCAGTCCATGAGCTGTCGCGAAGCTGAAAAATGCGGGAAAGATGTCGTCGAAGAAATAGAGCGGGAAGAAAAACGCGAGGGTGAGGGCCATGGCCAGGTGTCGCCGCCATGAATGTTGCGGGCGTTCTCGAATCAGGCTTGCGAACCATACCAGCCAACCAGCGGCCATCAGGCCAAGTGACACAGTAGGCAGAAATCCGACAACCGTCTGTAAGTGCCGGGCGGCTGGGTAGGAGAAGCCGAGAACCCCGACGATCCCGGCCAGCGCCGTCAAGGACAGGGCGCGGGATTCTGTGGGTGACAGGGGTGCGCTTTCCGCCTTGCCCAGAAAGCTCAAGATTCCTCGGCTTTGCCGCGAATAGTGGTGAACCTGCCAAGCCGAATAAAAAGATATCAATAGAAAGGCGAGAGAGAGTTGCAGTTCGCCCTCCGGGATTCGGCTGACGAGCAGCGATGCTGCCGGGTAAGCAACGATGATCCCCAGCACCCCTGCGAGAAATCGCTTCGGCCGTTGGCGCAGCATGAAGCTCCGCATGTCGCCATCGGTATAGAAATAGAAACTGGCGCCGACATGAGCCTGCGACGCGATGAAGAGGAGAATGATGGTGGCCATCGGCCGTCCTTGTGCTTCCGGGAACCAATCCCACGACAGGGGAATCCAGAGATAGGGCACCAGAGACACCGCCAACAGGAGCGGGAAGAACGAGCCGGAAGAAAGCAGGTCCTCAGTGGGAGGCTTGCGGGTCTCCGCGGCAGTCGAGAGCGGACGCGGCACGATGGTTTAAAACTAGTTCGGCCCTCGGGAAAAGTCCAGCATCGATGCGAGCGATCTCGGATCGGCGAGCCCGTGTCTGAAGGTTCGACCTAGACTTGCGGTTCGCACTGTAATACTCAACATGCGATGGATCGCCACATCGCTCTACGGACCATTTGTCGCACGGTTGCTCTCTTTTTGGGATTAAGTGCGGCTCCTTTGGCGCACGGTGATCCCTATCCCAGTGTAGATCTACGAGTCCCGGGACTTCCACCGACGCAGCTCTATACGAACCCCGATGATTCCACGATCCGGGCGGTCCTTGAGCAGGACCATGTGTGGGAAGACCTGGAGACACGATGGATCCTCCACACGATTCGACGTGGGGATATCTTTGTCGATGTTGGAGCGAATATTGGCTACTACACTGTGGTTGCTGCGAAAATCGTGGGCGAAGAAGGCCATGTTTATGCGTTCGAGCCGGATCCGACGAGCTTTGCGATCCTCAAGGCGAACGTGGAGCGCAACGGTTTGACCAATGTGACCCTCGAGCAGAAGGCGCTTTCCAATGAACCGGGAAGCCTGCGCCTGTTTCTCGCTCACGAGAACAAGGGCGACCACCGAATTTTCGACGAGGAGGGCGCGGCGAGGCCCTTCCTCGAGGTCGAGGCTCTCCGTCTCGACGACTATGCGCCGATCCAGGGTAAAAAAGTCGACTTCATCAAAGTGGATACGCAGGGGGCAGAAGGCATCATTCTGGAGGGGATGACCCAGACCATTGCCGCGAATCCCAAGATGGTGATGGTGATGGAGTACACACCTTCTTCCTTGCGCGCGGTGGGTACCGATCCCGCCGATTTCCTGTCCAAGCTGCAGGAAATGGATTTTCGGTTTTTCAATCTGGGAATGGGGTTCGGTGCGGTCGTTCCGCAAGCTTTGCGTTCGGATGCCCTGCATACGTCGGGCGATCAATTTGCAAATCTCTACATGCT
>DLYX01000053.1 GCA_003447545.1 Deltaproteobacteria bacterium
TGGCGGCCCTTCTCCACGATGCCGCAGAAGATCAGGGCGGCCACGCCGTCCTGGACGTCATCGGGAGGCGTTTTGGCTTGCGTGTCGCAGGCATCGTTGCCGAATGCAGCGACAGCTTGGTCGACGATACGGTTGAGACCAAACGTCCCTGGCAGGAGCGCAAGGAGGAGTTTCTGGCGCGACTGGTCGATGCGTCTCCGGGTTGCCGTCTTGTGACGGCCTGCGACAAGCTCCACAACCTGACCGATGTTCTGGCCGACTATGAGGTGGTCGGCGAGGATCTTTGGCCTCGCTTTAGCGGCGGGCGGGAAGGAAGTGCCTGGTATTACCGGGAAATCGCCCGGATTCTCGAGAAGGACGGGCACCGGGCCGCTAGAGAACTCGTGCGTGCATCGGCTCGGTTGGACGAGCGTTTGGGTCTTTTGGCGTAATTGCGCGGGGAAGTTCGTCGAGAAAGTTCGCGACAGGCGTATTTGCCAACGATCCGAATCGTGGTTGGATGTAGGCAGTATGCGCTGGTTTTTGAAAGATAGTGTCCTTCGCGGGTGGTTGTGGATTCTCGGTCTCTTGCCCGGCGTGGGACTTCTCTTTTGGTCTTCCTACCCGCTATCGCGGCGGCTGGGTCTGATTCTCATGGGCCTCGTGGCATTTGGCGGCTTCGCCTGGGCGAGACTCCGCCTCGATCGGACCTTGCAAGGTCAGTCGAATTGGAACCTGCCGGGCCAGATCTACCGATTGCTGAGTTGCCCGTTGGATTTATTCATGGTGGTGCAACTTGTCGCGGCACGAGGGGCAGCGGAAGGACATTGGATGGGGGGCCCGGGTTTTATGTGGGTGGGTCCGGTTTGGTATAGCGCCCATGCGATTGTCTTTTTTGGCTATTTGTTCGGCGGTACGGGCCGCCGTTTGTGGGGACTGCTGCGGCGAAGTAGTCGCGGTTCGGTCCCGGCGGTGTCGCCGGAGCGGCGGAGATTTCTCGAAGGATCGGTTGTGGCCGCAGCAGGTATTCCTTTCGCGATCTCGCTCTCGGGAGTGGGGACATCCTATGATTTCCAGGTCGAGGAGCGCGAGATCTATTTGCCGAACTGGCCACGCTCTCTGGACGGTCTCCGCGTTGCTCATTTATCCGATATTCATGTCGGTGGAGCGATGGACGCCATCCGATTGCAACGAGTGGCTGACCTGACCAACCAGGCAAAGCCCGATATCGTCATGCACACCGGAGATTTTCTGACCCATCGTGACGGGGACTTTGATGCGCCGCTCTATCCGGCGCTTGCGAAGATTCAGGCACCTCTGGGCCAATGGGCCTGCCGGGGGAACCACGATTTTGACGACCCGATCGGATTTCCCCGCAAGCTGGGCGAAGCCGGAGTGAATCTCCTGCGGGATGAACAGGCGACCCTGAAATTTGCCGGGGAAGAAGTCCGCGTCGGCGGTCTGGATTATGTGGGGCGCGACCGAGATCGGGCACAGGCCTACGCTGCGAATACCCGCGGGATGGGACCCCATGATGGTGAACCCCGGATCCTGCTGCTCCATGACCCGAGTCAGTGGTTGCACGTGCCGACGGGTGCCTCGAATCTCGTGCTTTCCGGGCACACGCATGGAGGGCATATCGGAATTCCCTGGGGTCAGGGTGCGCTCTGGACAGTGGTGGGCGCTGCAGGCTTTCCCGATCAGGGCGTCTTTATGCGCGACGACGAGACGCGCCTCTATGTCACGCGTTGTGTGGGTTTCTATGGGTACCCGCTGCGTCTGGGGATCCCGCCCGAGATTGCAATGCTGAATCTTCGCTCGGCCTGACCGCCAGAGATATCATGCGTAGTCGTCGGCGGAGGTATCGGCGGGGGTATCCCTTTGACCGTCCTCATCGAGCAGGTCCGCGATCAGATCGTATTCGGATGCCGCTGTCACGATGGCGCGCCGAAAATCACCGGGTTGGGCTGCGCCGTTGGCCAAAGTGATTTTGCCGTCGACGTCCGGTGCCTGGCCCCACCAGCGTCCTTCGAGCAGAAGATCCGTTTCTTCGCTGAGGCCGTCAACCAGCACTTCGATTTCGGAGCCGACTTTTTGGCGCAGCCGAGCCGCGTTGAATTCACGCTGTCGGGTCAGCAGCTCGCGTTGTCGTTCTTCGACGACCTCCTCTGGCACAAGGTCGTCGCGATCGCCGGCGGGAGTACCTTCTTCATGGGAATAGGCGAACACGCCGAGATGATCCGGCGATGCGTAGTCAAGGAAGTCGCAGAGCTCGCGGAAATCGGCATCGGTTTCACCCGGATGTCCAACAAGGAATGTGGTTCGCAGGACAAGTTCGGGGACCGACTGTCGCAGTCGATCGACGGTATCGCGCAAGCGCTGGCCGCCGTGGCCCCGTCGCATGGAGCGAAGCATATCATTGCTCGCGTGCTGGAAGGGCATATCGACGTAAGGAAGCACCGTCGGGTGTTGGTCCATCAGAGAGAGCAGGTCGGGGTCGAGTTTTTCCGGGTAGAGGTAATGGAGTCGAAGCCATTCCAGATCGGGGATGTCGGCGAGAGCTTCTGCGAGGCCGGCGAGGTTGGGGCGCTCTTCGCGGTCCCTCCCATAGGCGATGGTATCCTGAGAGATCAGACAGATCTCGCGAACGCCGGCATCTACGAGTGCCGTCGCCTCTCGAACCAGATCTGCGATGGGGCGCGAACGTTGCTTGCCGCGGAAGCCGGGGATGGCGCAGAAACTGCAGCTGCGATTACAGCCCTCGGCAATTTTCAGATAAGCGCTATGGCCCATTTGCGTCAGGATGCGAGGGTCTTCCGCCCGCATTGTGTAATCCGCAGGGTTGCCCACCTGCATGCGCTCGGCATCCTGATCCAGAATCGGACCAAGTTTGAGCATATCGCTCGAGCCCAGAAGATAGTCAATTTCGGGAATCTCGGCGCCGACCTCGTCGGCGTAACGCTGCGTCAGGCAGCCGGCGACGACGAGTTTTTCGCAGGCGCCCTCGGCCTTGTAGCGAGCCATCTCGAGAATGGTGTTGACGGATTCTTCCTTCGCGGGGCCGATAAAACCGCAGGTATTCACGACGATGACCTCCGCTTCGAGGGGGTCGGCCGTGATCGCGAGCCCGCGCTGATCAGTCACGCCAAGCATGACTTCCGTGTCGACGCGATTTTTCGCGCAGCCCAGCGACACAAAATGAACCTTCCGTGGCATTGGGGGAGTCTAGCACTCATTGGCGCGTCGCGCTTTGCAAGCCTCCTGCCGCGGTTTGTCCTCGGGGGTCTGGATGCATAGGAGAAGATATATGCCGGCAGGGATCAAGGGAGCGAATCAGCTGATGGGTTCGGGTTCAGAGTGCGAAATACCGGGACTTTCAGCCAGAGGAATACTTTCGGCTTTGCTGATCGTTCTCTGTGGCTGGGGCATGGGTTGCAGTTCCACGCCAGATCCAGCGCCGAGAGTGGCAGAAGTTCGATCCTCCGAGGAGCAGATTCCGGACCATGAATGGCGGAGCTATCTGGGCGACCGATCACGGGCTCATTTCTCACCGCTCCAGCAGATCAATCGGGAAACTGTCGCTAACCTCGAGGTTGCATGGGTGTACGATGCCGGAGGGGCGGATCCCGCTGGTGGCACGCAGATTCAATTCAATCCTCTGATTGTCAAAGGGGTCCTCTACGGTGCCTCGCCCACGATGCGCTTCTTTGCTCTGGATGCGGCCACCGGCAACGAGTTGTGGAGCTTTGATCCGGGTGCCGAAGTCGAGGTCTGGACCGCCACCCGAGGCGCGGTCTACTGGTCCGAGGGGGAAGAGGAGAGAATCTTTTTCGGGGTAGGACCCTACCTGTATGCCCTGGACCCCTTGCGCGGTAAGCCGATCACCTCCTTTGCTGATCAGGGCCGTCTGGATCTGCGGGAAGACCTGGGCCGAGACGTCGGTGACGATATCATGGGCGTTGTGCTGACCACGCCTCCGGCACTTTTCGACGACCTTCTGATTGTCGGGGGGCGCGTGAATGAAATGGCGGGCGCGGATCCCGGACAAGTGCTGGGGTTTGGCGGGGGGGCCGGG
>DLYX01000432.1 GCA_003447545.1 Deltaproteobacteria bacterium
CAATGCGCTCGTCTCTCCGCAACCAGACCACCGATATAGCCACCGATTTCCCGAAGCTTCTCGCCGACTGTCTTGCTCGAGAAGAACTGATCCATTCCCCGAGCGATTTCATCGGCGACCGCTCGAAATTCGTTACGGTCCTTTTCCGGAATTCCGAAAAGCTCCGTGATGATGCCGATAGGCAAGGGGTAGGCCAGTTCCGTCACTAGGTCGACAGGGTTGTCGGTTTCCAGACGTTCGGCGGCGGTCGTCGTCGCGGTTTCTATGCGCTCGAGAAGAAGTTCGATGAGCTGCTCAATTTGCGGAGGCATCGCCCGCATGGCCGGCGTCAGCGCAGAGGTCATCATCGCCCGCATCGGCAGTTGTTCGGGCGGGTCGAGCGAGATGGTACGAATTTTTGTGCCCGGTTTCATCTCCACGCTGGTCGCCTGCTTGCGACTGACTTTGCCTCTGTCGGCACTCAGGCAGGCATCGTCCTGGAAAAAACGACGGGCGTCTTCGTGGCGGGTGACCAGCCAGGCTCGCAGCTTCGGGCTCCAGTGGATCGGATCTTCCGCGCGCAGCCGCTGGTAGATCGGATGCGGGTCCTGCAGGTTCTCGTCAGTGAAGGGGTCGAAGTAGAGCTCGTCGCTGGAAGTCACGCTCCTCCTGTATGCGGTACCGCGCTCGCGGTAAAGAGCCGACGTAGCTCAGGTGCTGGGTACAGGGCGATGGGTGGATGGACTCCGAACCAAAATCGAATCACGAGCCCAAACCGCGTCGTCGCGATGCGGGAAATCGGTGTTGAAGTGCAGGCCTCGACTTTCGCGACGCAGAGCCGCCGAGGCGATAATCAGGTCGGCCACCATGGCGAGATTACGGAGCTCGATGGATCCGGCGGTCGGGTGAAATGACCAATAATCCGAACGAATCTCTGCGAGGGCCAGGTCCATTCGCGCGCGGGCGCGCGCCAGACGGCGATTACTTCTGACGATTCCGACGTAGTTCCACATCAGACGCCGAATCTCGTCCCATGTCTGGCTGACCAGAACTTCTTCGTCGCGTGGGTGGGAGCCCCCGGGATTCCAGTCCGGAATCGGAAGATTTCGAGTCGGCGTCGCGGCGCTGGCCTCCGCGGCATCGGTTGCCGCGCGGTGGCCGAAGACGAGCCCCTCGAGGAGCGAGTTCGAAGCAAGCCGATTGGCACCATGAAGTCCCGTCATGGCAGCTTCGCCCGCGGCATAGAGTCCCTGCAAGGAGGTCGCGCCGACGTCGTTGGTCAGGATTCCGCCACAGGTATAGTGGGCTGCGGGGACCACCGGTATCGGTTCGGTGGCCGGGTCGATGCCGAAAGAGCGGCAGCGGTTGACGATCGTCGGAAAGCGTTCGAGGAGGTAGGCTTCGGAACACGACGTGATGTCGAGGAAGACGTTGTCGAAGCCGTGCGCCTTCATTTCACTGTCGATCGCGCGTGCAACAATGTCGCGCGGCGCGAGTTCGCCCCGCTTGTCGTAGTCGGTCATGAAGGAGGAGCCATCCGGGCGGACCAACACACCGCCTTCACCTCGCACTGTTTCGCTGATGAGAAAGGACTTGGCTTGCGGATGAAAAAGGCAGGTCGGATGAAACTGGATGAACTCCATGTTCCCGATCGGCACGCCTGCTCGGTAGGCCATGGCGATGCCATCGCCTGTCGCGACGTCGGGGTTACTGGTGTAGAGATAGGCTTTGCCTGCGCCACCTGTCGCGATCAGTGTAGCGCCGGCCGTATAGGTATGAATCGATCCGGAGGAGGTATCGAGCACGTACGCGCCCAGACAGCGCTCCGGTCCCTCGATCTTGAATTTGCTCGACATAAGAAGGTCGATGGCGAGGGTCTGCTCGAAGATCTGGATTCTCGGATGAGCGAGGACGCGTTCGACAAGCGCACGCATCATTTCCTGACCGGTGGCGTCCACGGCGTGGAGGATGCGGCGTCGGGAGTGTCCGCCCTCCAGGCTCAGATCCACATCGAACTCGTTTTCGGCGTCAGGGCGAAGATCAAATCGAGTGCCGTAGGCGATCATTTCACGAACTCGATCCGGGCCCTCCCTGACGACGATATCGACGATATCGCCGTGGCAAAGTCCCGCACCCGCTCCGGCGGTATCTCGCGCATGCTCGTCGTAGGAGTCGTCAGGGCTCCAGACGGAAGCCACGCCTCCCTGAGCGTATTGCGAGGAACCTTCGGGCAGATTGGCCTTTGTGACGACAGCAACCTCACCGCGCTCCGCTGCGGTCAATGCGAAGCTCAATCCCGCGATCCCGCTGCCAATCACGAGAAAGTCAAAATCTCGCCGGGTTTGAGACCCGGGGCCTGATTGCTCCTCTCCCATGCCAAAAGCCTAGGTGCAGAAATAGCTGCTCGCAAGGACCGAATGTGGCGGACTCTATCCAGCCTTTGACAAAGCCTTCCGGAGGAGGTGGTGTCAGGGCTGTGTCTCGGCTCGGTAGAAATATGCTCCGCCTCGTTTTTTGCGGGGCGGTATGGGTAGGAGCGGCTCCATCGCTTGAGGCTCTGGCCGGCGAGATCTTTCGCTACCGCGATCCCAATGGCGTGCTCCATTTTTCGAATGCCCCCACCGACCATCGGTTCAATCGAGTCCGGCCGGGAGAGCGTCTTCCGGAAGATTCGGGGAACGACTCAGGCACCGACTTGGGGGTGACGGCCTCCCCGCCGCCCCGGAACGGTTCTTCTCCCGAGGCGAGGGCGAGGGTAAATGGTCCCAGCCGCGGGGACGTGGCGAAGCGCGGCAGGGTCCGTGCTGTGGCAGTGCCGCCTCCCACTCTCGTTCGCATGATTGAGGAAACTGCGATTCGTTACCGCATCGAAATGGCGCTCCTCACGGCAATCGTGCGAGCCGAGTCAGGGTACGATCCGCAGGCTGTCTCTCGCGCAGGAGCGAAAGGGCTGATGCAGTTGATGCCGGAGACCGCGCGTTCGCTCGGCGTCCGGGACGTCTTTCATCCAAAGCAGAACCTGGAGGGTGGAGCGCTTTATTTCCG
>DLYX01000433.1 GCA_003447545.1 Deltaproteobacteria bacterium
GTGATCTGGGAGCCCATCGCGGTGAGCAAGGCGGCTTGGCTGAGGTAGCCGGCGGCACCGGTGGCGCGTGCGGGAACGAATTCATCGTTCAGGGTGTCTGCTCCGTTGAACTGCTGGAAGTCGTCGGGTTCCACAGTACGATCACCACTGGCAAAGCGATCGTTGAGCCCCGAGATATCGATGGCCGCTTGCAGGGCTCCGAGCGCTCGGTGTTGGGGGTTATTTGCGTCCGGGCGACGGTTGACAAAATCAGCAAGATTGAGAAATGGCCCGCGTTCCTTGACTTCGTTGACGATGGCGTCGGCTAGGTTTTTGATCTCGGCATTCGTCAAATCCCGGAGCCCAGCCCAATCCCCCGCTGCGCCACTGGTAGCGGTATCTTCGGCATAGCCTAGAGTGCCGAAGGGGTGATTGAATTTCTTTTTCGCTCCTCCTGCGGTGATGAGTTCATGATCACGGACGCTGGAGAGGAAGGCCCGCCATGCGGGAGCCGAGGTGGTGTTGACGTTGAATGCCCCGTCCACGAGCAGGTAATTCGGCAGCTGGTTGATCGCTGATGGCTTGAAGGCAGCGCCGTCGAATAATTCGGATATCGCCTGCTGCGGGGAGGTGTATGGGTAAAAGAGAAAACGCTTGTTCCTGAGTCGTTTCCCACCTTCGGCGAAATCCGTGAACTGCTCGCGTGCGGTCCTGCGGTCGGTCATCCACGACGAAGATGGCAAGCCGGAGGTATCAACGGTGCCCGAGAGGAACCAGGCATCCCAGAGCGCGGCGTTGGCCAGCCATGAGGGATCGGTGTAATTAGACTGAAAAATACTGTTAGATCCGATAAATGGATTTGCCCATGAGTTCCCGATCGCCTTGGCGAGCATCGGCGCGCCGCCCACACTTCCGACAAGAGCGCCGGTGCTCGGATCGCTATTGGGGCCAATCCATGTCGCGGGATCTCTGGGTTCGGAACCGAAATGGCGACTAAAGCCGCAGGCGATGGCATGTTCGAAGCAAGCCAGCGTCAGTGGGGGTGCCAGCGAGATCCTGCGCTTGATGACACGGGTGTTGCCACCCACGCCCGGCTGGCGCCCACCACCATGATAAACGAGGCGCCCACCGGCACCGGCGGCGATGGTGCTAAACTCATAGTTCATCGGCGCCGCCGTGTAGATCTGCTGAGCGGAATGAAGATCACGAGATACGTTTCCGTAACGGAGAATCGTGCGACCTGTCCTTGCTGCTTCGTCGAGCAGCAATGGGCGGGAGGGCAAGGCATCCGTGTTGTCCTCGCTGGAGCTGCGTTCAACATTTTTCACGATACTGAATAGCATTACGGGCTGTGGGCTGCTGATGAAGTCCTTCACCGGTAGGATCTGGGGAGGAAGGATCTTCTCCGGGAGGAACTGGGTGAGTATTTCGCCATCGGGGTTCGGCCCTTGAGATATCACCGAGCCTTCGAAGATTCTCTTCTCAGGGGTTCCCGGACCATGCCACCCTTGGAAGTAGACGTTACTGTTGCTGCCATTTCTCGCGGTGATCACTTTAAGCAGTTCGAAGTCCACCATGGCTGTCTCTTTTAGTCCCCCGGCCTTGAGGTTCCAGCTTGTCATCCTCACACCACCGCTCGGAACGAATCCACGGCGCAGGTTCAGGTTGTATCCGTTTGCGCTCGTTGAGCCGAAGGCGGCGGCTTCTCCGGGATCGAGGTCGAACCCGTCTGCCGGCAGTCCTCCGAAGCCTCCCTCGATGTATCCATTGAAGACTCGCCGCGCTTGGGGCCATGTCTTGTTAGTGTTGAGGAGTGTTCCATTGGCCTTAACGATTTTTAATTTCATGTCGTAGGGGAAGCTGAGGAGTATCACGGATTTCACAAGTCCGGGGGGGAAGCGAAGTCGGACGTCGTTGGGATTGGAGAGGGCGATCATGCCGTCAAGCATCATCTGCATCTTGTAGAGCTTATCACCATCGGTATTTTGACCATCAGGCACGGCCACGAGGGAAAGAATGAACTGCATCGCTTCGACCGCAGGTTTGCCATACATGTAGAAGCGGTCCTGAGAGGATGAGTCTAGGTCGCCCTTGGTAACCAGCATGGGTGTGTCCTCCGACCAGTCGATTTCCCGGTGGATGTTATGGTAGAGCGACAGCTCCTCGAGGTTGATGCCCCATCGATTCCCTCCATTGCCATTCTGTGGCAGGCCTGGTGCATTCGTCACCGCCCCGTCCCCGGTGATTGCGAAGCGGTTGATTCGGCCGTCCGCAAGGTAAAGAGGTTTGTGCTCCATTTCCTTTATCTCACGCACCAGTAGGTTACTGAGATCCCGCTTGAGTCGGCCGGCACTGACATCGGTGAGCACACCCGCAGAATGCACGGTCAGGTCATGGATGGACTCACCAAGACCAGCGTAACCAAGGCTGGCGGCGAGGTTGATCTGGGAGGTGGAAACCGTGCTGCCTCGTTGCCCGTCTTCCCAATCAAAATTGGCAAGCTGCGGGAATGCCTTGTGCCCCACGTTTGGCGGGGATTGTGCATGGAGCATCAAATCCGCAAGCTCGGACACGGAGCCGGAAGTGGATTCTGGGCCGGCGTTGATTTTTGCCTTCGCCGACTCGTCGGAAACCCACCAGGCAACTCGTCCGCGCCTTGTGCCAGCGCTGACATCCTGCACCGGAACCTTGACCTGATCGGCTGCCACGGAATCGTCTCCCAGACTTCCTGGGCCCAGCATCAGCGCCATCTCTGCCGTGCTTCCACTCGAGCCGGACACAAGCCAGCCACGGAATTCCGGATTTCGGGATGCGGGGTTGACTGGAGTCTGGGCATCTTGATCGAGTTTCCAAGCGTCATAGACAGCGACCCAGTGCGGATGTCCTCCGGACGGGCTACCCACATCATGGGGCGCGGAAATCCTGGAATCGGGCCCCATCTGCTTCTGCAGCTCGCCAATGGCCATGAGCAGCGCTAATCGCGCATTCGCCTGGGCTTCAGCCATCGCCCTGTTATTCTGGCTGGAGCGCAGCTCAAGCGTGCTCAGACCCAACATGGCCAAGGCCATCATGACCAACAAGACCATCACCGAGATTGTAGCGACCAAGGCAAACCCGCGAGCAGATTTTGATAGGCTTGTTTTGGTGATGTGTGTCCTAATCATTGAGCATCAGCTTATTTAATACGCGAGTGTCTTACTGTAGAGATTTGCGATTCGTATCTTCCTAGTTTATCAGTTGAAT
>DLYX01000372.1 GCA_003447545.1 Deltaproteobacteria bacterium
GGCCTTCGTTGCGGGGTGGGGGCGCAGTGAGTTGCTCACCGAACCTAGTTTAACCCAGATTTCGGCTCTGTCCAGTGGCCTGAAGCGATTGGAGGGTTCTTTGCCATCTTCGTAATCGAGAGCTTGAACCGCAGAGTTGCTGCAGGTGTAGGATCCTTCGAGACTGCTCCGAGAGCGCGGGGCTCTCACGGGAATCAGTACCCCTGAAGGCTGGCAAACCGATCCCGGTGATAGTCGCCGTTGCCAAGTGTTTGCTCGGTTACCTGCGCGCGTTTGAGGAAGAATCCAATATCCGCCTCATCGGTCATCCCGATTCCCCCGTGCATTTGAAGCATCTCGCGACTGAGCAGGTTGGCGGCATCCGAGCACCTCGCCTTGGCGACCGACACGAGAGTCGGCACGTCATTCCCGTTTTCGTCGATGGCTCGCAGGACCTCGAGCGAGACGGAACGTGCCAGTTCCAATTCGGCAAACATATGAGCGGCTCGGTGCTTCAGGCCCTGAAAGGAGCCGATTTTCACTCCGAATTGTTCACGGGTCTTCAAATACGAAACGGTCGTATCGAAACTGTAGGACATCGCCCCCAGCATTTCGGCACAAAGGCATGCCGTGCCCGTCTCGATCACGAGGTCCAGGATATCGGCCCCGTGGCCCACCTCGCCCAGGACTCGGGACGCCGGCACCGAAACCTCGGCAAGCTCCACAATGGCGGCGTTGCGGGTGTCGATCATCGTCGTCCGCTGGATCTTGAGCCCCGGAGCCGCTCGGTCCACGAGGAGGAGGGTAAGACCATCCCGATCGCCGCTCGCCCCCGATGAGCGCGCAACGACCACGATATGATCGGCTGTATGTCCGTCGAGCACGAATGCCTTGCGCCCGCTGACCGTATAACCATCTTCCGCTTTGGTGGCGGTTGTCTCGATCGAGTATGGAGAGAATCGTGGGCCCTCGTCCATGGCGAGAGCCAGGAGCTTGTCTCCCAAGGCGACGGCCGGGAGAATTTCGGATTTGATTTCGCTCGACCCACCCAGCCGAATACAGCCCGCGCCGAGCACGGCCGTGGACAGCATCGGGGTAGCGGCAAGGGTGCGACCACATTCCTCGAAAAGAATCCCCAGTTCCGCGGCACCGAGACCGCTACCGCCGTAGGCTTCTTCCTCGGCAAGGCCAACCCAGCCCAGCTGTGCCATTTCCTTCCAGAGCTCTCTCGAGAATCCGAGATCGTCGTTGCTGTCCCGGAGCTTGCGCAACTGGGTGAGCGGGGCGTTTGCCGCGATGAATTCCTGCGCTGTTTTTTGCAGGATTTGCTGTTCTTCTGTCAAAACCAAAGCCACTATTTACTCCTGCTCAATCGGGGAGGCCGAGCACGCGCTTGGCGATCACATTCATCTGCACCTCGGAGGTGCCGCCCTCGATCGAATTGCCTTTCGAGCGAAGCCATTGGCGGGTGCTTTGCAGCTCGGGCTGGGTGAAGCCGTCGCCGTCCCAACCCAGCGCCTGAGAGCCACGGAAGTCCATCTTCAGCTCTTCGCGGCGTTTGTTCAGCTCGGTGGCGTACCATTTGAACATGGACGAGGCGTTGCCCGGTCCCTTTGCTTGCCGGGATTCCTGACTGGTCCGTCGGGCGGTCAGGCCCAAACAGATATTGTCCATCTCCGCCTGTGTTGCTCGTGCCCTGATAAAGGGGTCGGCCAGCTTGCCATTTTCCTCGCCGATATAAGGTAGCGCGAGGTCGGCGAGACTGCGGATCGGGTGCGCGGGTTCCTCGCGCTGGGGGCATTGCTTGTCTCGCCCGCCACCGCCACCAGTGCCGGAGATCATGCTGCGCTCATGTTGGAGGAGTCGCTTGGCGATGGTCCAGCCGTCGCCCGGCTTGCCGACGAGATTGTCCGCCCGGGCGCGGACGCTGTCGAAGAAAACCTCGCAGAATTCTGAGCGACCGCTGATCAGTTCGATCGGCGCGATCGTGACGCCATCACTTTTCAGATCGAAAAGGATAAAGCTGATGCCTTCGTGTTTGGGGGCTTCGGGATCAGTTCGAACGAGGCAGAACATCCAGTCGGCTTGATCGGCGTTGGTGGTCCAGATCTTTTGGCCGTTGATGACAAATTCGTCGCCATCGCGGATGGCGCGTGTCTGCAGGCTTGCCAGGTCCGAGCCGGAGCCCGGCTCGCTATAGCCCTGCGCCCAGACGACGTTTCCGGCGGTAATATCGGGAAGGAAGCGTTTCTTCTGTTCGTCGCTCGCGTATTCGAGAAGCACAGGCCCGAGCATATGAGTGCCAAAGCTCATCACAGGATTGGAGGTCCCGATACGTCCCATTTCCTGCTGAAGGATTTTGGTGTGGTCGGCGTCGAGTCCGCCTCCGCCAAAGGCCACCGGCCAGGTAGGGCAGGTCCAACCTTTTTCGGACATGCGGACACGCCAGACGTCGGCGGCCTCATCGAATTCGGGGGATCCCCAGGCGGGACCCTCGACACCCTTCTGCGGCAGACGCATTCCAGGAGGGCAGTTTTCGTCGAGCCAGCCTCGCACTTCCTGTCGGAATTCTTCGAAAGGTTCCATCTTCTCAACTCCTGATTGCTGTTGGGCGAGATCGCCGAGATCTCCTGAAAGATCCGGACTCGGATCTTGTGGCATCGCCAGTGTGAAAATACCACCT
>DLYX01000109.1 GCA_003447545.1 Deltaproteobacteria bacterium
GGTGCTAAAATCGAAGGGGCCGATTTGTAGTTCGTCTCCTCCGATCTGAAATTTCGCGTTGTCGGTGCTGCCTGCACCCGCAACCAGCGAATAGGTGAAGCTGTCGCCGGGATTCCCAGAAATGGTGCTCAAGGTTCCCACCATGGTCCCCTGGGTGGCGGAGCTTACGAAGGTGTCCGGAGAGACCTCGATATTGCTCAGGACACCATCGAACTGAACTTCGGAAAGGCCGTAGAAATTATTGTCGCCGCCGTGGTTCGAGTTGATGTCAAATTTGATAAAGCGCGCCGCGAAGGGCGTGAAGGAATCGAAGCGTTCACCCGCGTAGGTGGATGATCCATCCGCCTTGGCGAAGTTGGTCACTCCGGGGAGCACCGAGCCCAGGGCCGAAGTAGCACCGTATTCGATCGCTACCGCGTTCACTCCGCGGGCGGTCAGGTTTGGCGGTGACTCATTGTAATTCCAGACGTGGAAACTTCTGATGGTGTAGACCGCTCCGAGGTCAAAGATGACCCACGGATCCGGGTCGTCGCCCCCAAAGGCAGTGCCGGTGGAAAGCCACATGTTGGGTTGCACTGTGGGCGTGTGTTGGCCACCGCTCAGTCCGCTGCCATCGACGATGAAATCATCCTGACGGTTGAAGCCCCCTCCAATCTCGCTCGACGACGATACGTTGGTTGTCGGGATCGTGATGATGTCGGCGCGCGACATCGGCGCCGACGCCAGTACGGTAAACAGGACGACCTGTAGGCCCGGATGGAGGAAGCGGTGGCTCATGAAAGGTTCTAGCGGCGTTTGATTAATTGAAGGTCATCGAAATAAATTGTCCCGGTGCTTCCACCGCTGGACCAACATCCGAGAAAGAAGCTACTGAAGTCGGTGAGGTCAGACAGACTGAAAGCACGACCCTCCGATTTAGAGAAATCCAAATCAGTGTGCAGGTCAACCGTCCACTGCAGCCACTCGCCCGGATCCTCCGATTGAGTCGACAGTTTTGGGTCAGTGTTCCTGATCTCGACCCGCGCAGATTCATCGTTGTTGGTGTCGTTGATGTGCAAATAGAGCTTGGTTTCCAGAGAGTTGCCGACCGCGCATTTCTTCCACAAGACGAGCTCGTCATACTGACTGAGATCGATCGGACCACCGTCGAGTTCGAAAGCAAAATCACTGCCGTCAGGACCGCTATTATCGTAGTCAAACTTAGCGACGGTTCCATCCCGGTCTCCGTCCGGATCAGCGACTGCAGTCAAAGCCTGGCTGCCGAATTCCGCCCCGCCGTTTCTGATCCAAATCCAATCGTCGACATTATCGAAGGATTCGATCAGATCAATTTGATCGGTCGGTAAGAATTCCTCAACGACATAGAAGAGCTTCGTTTCCGCCGGAGTGACCAGGAAGGTGTTGGTATCCGGAGTGGGCTCAATATCACCCTGTACGAGGGTCCAGGTGGAAACATCTCCAACCAAATCCGGACTGCTCCGCACATTGTAGAGCATCCCGTTCTGGCTGGGCCAGGTGAGATCGTAACCAGCGCCCGCTGGCGTGATCGTGAGTTCCAGGGAGGTTCCTTGACCCGAGGCGGGCACGCCGTCGAACTGGACCTCGGAGAGTCCATAGAAATTATTATCCCCGCCATGGTTACTGTTGATGTCGAATTTGATGTAGCGGGCATTGAATGCCGGAAACCCACTGAAGTTCTCACCGGCGTATGTCGCCAAGCCGTCGGCGATGGTGAAGTTGGTGATTCCTGGGACGGTGGAGCCAAGTTCGGCGGTCGTGCCGTATTCCACCGTCACGCTATTAACTCCACGGGCGACGAGGTTGGGTGGAGATTCATTGTAATTCCATACGTGAAAACTGTTGATGGTGTAGACCGCTCCCAAATCGAAGATGACAAAGGGGTCGGGATCGTCGCCCCCGAATGCCGTACCAATGGAGAGCCACATGTTGGGCTCCACAGCCGCGACGTGTTGGCCGCCTGTCAGCCCGCTTCCGTCGACAAGATAGTCGTCGATGCGATTGAAACCGGGAATCTCGGTCGATGCGGTGACGTTTCCCGGTGCGATGGAAATGAGCGCGGCTTGAGCCGGTATGGCAGCGAGGGCCAGCGCGGCGAGAGGAAGGAGGGGGGGTGTTTTGGATTTCATAAATGCTTACTATGTGAATGTTCGTCACGGGCCCGGGACAGGAATTTGCGCCCCGGACTACTGATAGACGCGAAAAGGCGCCCCGACGTTAACAGGTTTCGGAGATTTTTTTTCCGTTGTCCGTGGTCGTTGCCGTGCCTCCAGCACTTCGGAGCCTATTTCTCGGAAAATCTGTTAACGTCGCTGGGTTATATCACGTATCTTAATGAGGAGCGATGGATCGTGATGTCACCCAGCAAGCCGAGTTCGTCGGACAGATCACCCGGCACCAAACGGCGTTGCGGGCCTATATCATCTCGCTGATGCCGGGGATGGACGGAGTTTCAGACGTGCTGCAGGAAACCAACGTGGTGCTGTGGGAAAAGCGCGGGAAGTTCCAGCCCGGGACGAACTTCCGGGCTTGGGCCTGTGCGATTGCCCGCTATGAGGTCAAGACCCACCGCCGCAAGATGCTCAGACTGGGAATGACGCTGCTCGACGAGGACCTCGCCGAGCAACTTGCCGATCGCGGCGAGGAGACTCCCGAGAAGCTTGACGAGCGCCTCCGCGCACTGGACAAATGCCTCACCCGCTTGGAGGACAACAGTCGTCAGTTGGTCGAGCACAGGTATCACTCTGAAGCCTCTCTGGAGGAATTCGCGACCCGTTCTGGCCGATCGGCCGAGTCGTTGCGGGTGATGCTCTTCCGCATCCGGGCCGCGCTGAAAAAGTGCATCAACAACGAACTAGCCATCAACAGCACCCGCTCATGAATCGTCGCGAACTGGAAATGCACCTGCAGGATCTCTTCGATGGTCGCCTCGAAAGTGGGGACCTGGAGAGCCTTCAGCAAGAACTGCGCAACAATCCGGAAGCGCAGGACGCCTACTGCGACTATGCCCATCTCAAAAATTCGCTGCAGCTGCGCGACGAGGGCGTTGACCTGCTGAATGTTGTCCCGATGGACCGCGTGGTCGAGCGACGCCAGCGACGTGCTCTGGAATATGCCGGTCTGGGGGCCGTTGCCGCGCTCGTAATTCTGGGTGTGGTGCTGGCCTTCATCTTCATCCGTAAGCCGCAGCCGACTCTCACCTTCGTCACGAGTCCGGGGACCGAACTCAGCATAAGCCACAAGCTCGCCGGAGAGGATGCCCCGGAAGGCCTGACTCTCGAGCCAGGCTCGCGTCTGGAAATCCGCCATGGCACTGCGGAACTCGAATTTACCTCCGGAGTGCGCGGGATCGTGCGTGGTCCGGCCAACCTGACTCTCCTCAACGAGGGCCTTCTCGAACTCGACCGGGGGACGGCCTGGTTCGAAGTGCCATCAAAGGCGACTGGGTTTCAGGTCAACACCCCGGACCTGACCCTCATCGATCTCGGCACCGAGTTTGGGATTCGGTCGCGGCCGGATTTCCTCGATGAGGTCCATGTCTTCACCGGAAAAGTCGAAGTGCGCAATCGCTACGGCTTGAAGAAGGGAGCCCAGCTGGAGGCAGGCGAGGCTCGGGTGGCCGGGCCTGGCGGTCGCTGGAAGGAGACCCCGCTCCGCCGCGATCACTTCCTCACCAAGCTGCCGAGCACCGAACCCGATCTCTCCAACGCCGCGCTGATCCGCATCCCACCAGAAAACGTGACGGCATCGTCTACCGTCGTCGGTTTGTTCAGCCGTAGCGCTGATCACATGGTGGACAGCAGCGGCTTGATCGGCGGGCAACATACGAATGCCGTGAAGGGCAACATGTGGCTATCGTCTGGTGACGATTACGGCGGCGAGGATTACAACCCGTCCGTGACCTTCGATCTCGGCGCCATTTACACCATCAACCGCTTCCACGTCTGGAACTACAATGAAAATCCGCCGAACCTGACCGACCGGGGAGTGAACAGGGTCTCAGTCAAATACGGAACCACGCCGGACTTGGGATCGACGGTTACCGGAATCACCAACTTCGCCCAAGCCGATGGAATCGCCACCGATCCCGGCGAGAGCTTCGATGAATTCCGCCCATTCAAGGCCCGCTACATTAAGTTCGATATCATCAGCAACCACGGTGGCGACAACAACTTCTACGGACTCTCCGAAGTCCAGTTCCACGGAGTGCTCGTCCCGGAACCAGAAAAGAGGTAAGCTTTTTACTCTCGATCTTGTTCTTCGCGTTCGACGGATTCATCGACGGCGCGGTTAAACTCATCGCGGAAAACGGCATCGGCATCGGCTGACGCTGAGTCCGACTTAAGATAAGGTCGCGGACGTGGCATGCATTCGCCTCCTTCCCAGCGTAGGT
>DLYX01000208.1 GCA_003447545.1 Deltaproteobacteria bacterium
CCGCGGCCCTCCGGGCGCGTGGAGGCAGCGGAGGAGGGGAGAACTTCGCCGTGCAGTCAGTGCCATGGATCGATCTTCCTGCTCAGGACCTGGCGACCTTCGACGTTGTGATTTTGCAGAACGTTCCCGAGATTACACCCGAGCAAGCGCGTTCATTTGAAGACTATGTCCGTGCTGGCCACGGTCTGATCTGGTTTGCGGGCGACAAGGTTGACTCTTCCGCCTGGAATAAGCGATCTGCGCTTGATGGGATTTCGCTGTTGCCGGCCGTGATCGAGCAAACGGTGAGCACGGGGGATGCGCTCGGTGTGGGGAGGCCACTCGACCCGTCCATGCCCGACCATCCCGTGAGCCGGCCGTTGCGCTCTCTGCCGGAGGATCTCCTTAGCGAAACGCGCTTCCGCAAAGTGCTGCAGGTGAAACCTTCTGCGACCAGTTCGACGGTCATGTCCCTCGCTGGCACGGCGGAGCCGTTGTTGTTGGAGCATTCGGTTGGGCGCGGGCAGGTCTTTATGTTCACGAGTTCGGCTGATTCCGCCTGGAACAACCTGGCGGTCACCCCGGTGTTCCCCATGGTCTTGCAGCAGATGGTGACCTACCTCACCGCCCGGGAGTTTGAGACGCCGCGCCTTGTGGGCGACTCGCTTTCGCTGTCCTACGTCGATCAGCCTGATGCGAGCGAGGCCGTTTTCGACAGCCCTTCCGGCGAGACCATTTCTGTCCCGGTCAGCGAGCACCGCAGCCAGTATGTCGCCATGTTGGAGCACGCCCGCGAGTCAGGATTTTACTTCGCGCGGGTCAGTCTGCAGGCACCCGGCCTGCCGGTGGCAGTCAATGTCGATACCAGCGAATCGGATGTGAGTTGTATTTCTGCGGCGGAAACAGCGCGCACATTTGATGGGACGGAGGTCATGGTGGCTGAGTCGGAGGCGGATCTTCTCGATGCCGTCGAAGAGTCCCGCGCCGGGCGATCGTTCTGGTTTCACCTTTTGTTGGTGGGGCTCGGATTGCTGGTGCTCGAGAGCTTGTTGGCAAAATGGATGTCGAGGCGGTCGGCGGCCGACAAGAAACAAACAACGCCCCCTGCGGCAAACCCCGAAAGTGCCTAAATGATTGCATGGATTTTTAGCGAAGGACAGATTGAGCGGCTCTTCTGGGGGCGCCCGGTTCCGCATACTGTAGTGCTGTCGGCTTTTGTTGCCGTGGTTCTGCTGACCCTCTTTCTTTACTGCCGTCGCCAAGGTTTACCGACATGGGTTCGCATCTCGCTTGCGTTGACTCGCTTGCTGGTTCTCGCCCTGATTGTGACTGTTCTCTTTGAGCCGACCGCGACCATCACGAAAACGCACACCGTGAAGCGTCGCCTTCCGGTTCTCGTCGACGTGTCTGAGAGTATGTCGGTCAAAGACCAGCGCAAACGTTCCGGAGATATCGGTGAGGCGGCGGTCGCACTCGGAATTCTGCCGCTTTCGGAAACACCGGAAGAGATCAATCGCAGCGCCATGTCGCTCGCGGACAAATCACGCCAAGCTGTCGCAGCGGCCTCTCGCTTGGATTTGGCGATGAACTTGCTGTCGAAGTCAGCGCGGCCGATCTTTGATTCCATCGCCGAAGATCTCGATGTCAGTTACTACGGTTTTGACGAGACTCTGCAACGTGTCGGTGGCAGCGACGGGGAGGACGTCGATTTACTACCGAAGCTGCAGGCTGACGGAGAAGGCACCTCGATTGCGGGAGCACTGGAGTCGGTGGTGAAGACGGAACGCGGAGCGTCCTTAGCCGGTGTCGTTTTGGTCTCGGACGGACTCGATACTTCGTCGCGGCGCGTTGAGGCGGCGGTGCGCGATCTGGGCGCACGCGGGATCCCGGTTTACACCGTGCCGGTGGGAATCGCCGATCCGGACGATGTTTCGATCCGCAACATCATCATGCAGGACGTTGCTTTTACCGGCGATAAGGTTCCGATTCGTGTTCAACTGCAATCGAAAGGCTACGAGAAACGTGTCGCTGATCTGACGGTGAGCCTCAATGGACGGGGTATCGTCCGACAGAGCGTCACGCTTGCGGGCGGACTGCAGTTTGAAGAGATCTTTTTCAATGTCGATGTCGCCGAGAAAGGTGCCGCACGGATCGAGGTTACGATCGAACCGTTTGCCGACGAAGCCACCGCCGCGAACAATCGTGTGGCGCGCAGTGTTCGGGTTGTGAACGAGAGGATCAACGTGCTCTGCATCGAAGGCAGCGCCCGCTGGGAATTCCGCTACTTGCGCGCCATGCTGAAACGCGATCCGCGGATCAACGCCACTTTCATCGCCACCCGTGCCCAACCCGAGTTGGCGCAAAATTCGTCCGAATACATTGCGGAATTTCCTGAAGATCGCGAGGAGGCTTTCTCTTACGACCTTGTGATCCTTGGCGACGTCGATTCGTCTTTCTTTTCGGCGGAGGCATTCTTACGGCTCGAGGAATTGGTCAAAGAGCGCGGTGGATCTTTGCTCATGCTCTGTGGTTCCCGTTTCGCTCCCGCGAGTTACGCCGGGACACCGGTGGAGCGCATGCTGCCGGTCGAGTTTGATCCGGAGGCGGATTGGGAGGATGTCGATGATAGTGTCTATCCCGTGCTCACGCCGGAGGGACGCAGTAGCCTCGTGATGACCTTGGAGAACGACCAGGATGAGAACGATCTCGTTTGGAGCAGGGTTGCGCCACTCGACCGCATTCCACCGCTTCTCGCGCCGCGCCCCGGAGCGACGGTGCTGGCGGAGCTCTCCGACACCCTGTCCCGTGCCGACCGCTACCCGCTTGTTTCATGGCAGCGATACGGCACCGGGAAATGCATGATGATGGCCACCGACCGTCTGTGGTTATTGCGTTTCAAAACGGGCGACAAATATCATTGGCGTGTTTGGTCCCAGTGCGTCCAGTTCCTCACCCTGTCGAGGCTCATGGGCGAGCATAAGCAGATTCGTCTTGAAACGGATCGCGTCACGTATCCGGTTGGCGGCCAGGTCATGCTCTATGCACACCTTCTCGACCAAGACTACGAACCGCTCACTCAGCCGGGTTTCGAGATCGAGGTCAGTGCGCTCGACGCAGATGCGACGGGCGCCGAACCGCAGCGGGTTACTCTCCGCCCCGACGCTTCGAATCCCGGGCTCTATGAAGGTTACTTCTCACCACCTCGCGCGGGTGGTTATCGCGTTGAAGCGAATACGGCCGATCGACCGCTCTCAAATATCGCCGAATTCCAGGTCGCCGATCTCAGGCCCGAATTGGCGAATACCGACATGCAGATCGATCACCTTCGCCGAATCGCCGATTTGTCCGGAGGGGAATGCCTCAGCATCCTCGATCTTAAAAAACTGCCCGATTTGCTTAACCGCGAACCGCATACCACCATAATCCGCACCGACCGGCCTCTCTGGGACAATGTCTTGATTGCCACGCTGTTGGTTGTCCTGTTAGGGTTTGAGTGGATTTTGCGTAGAAAATACGATCTCTCATGAGCGAACCCAACCAGCGCAAAATTCTCGATGCACGCCTCATGGAGGTGTGGCGTCGCGATCAAAAGCTACACCGGACGACCGGTTTGCTCACCTTTTTTCGTTGGGCGATGCTGTTGTTCTTGGTTGGGATGGCGGTCGATTGGTTGTTGGATCTCCCGGCAGCGGCGCGCGTTTTGACTCTGGTCCTCATACTTGTTGTT
>DLYX01000004.1 GCA_003447545.1 Deltaproteobacteria bacterium
AAGAAGGGCTCTTTCTCCTGTCTACCCTTCCTCAATGCGAAAGAACAGGGCCTCCGCCTGGACGCCTAGAAGAGGGAAGGTCACGGTGATTTGCTCGGGGTCATCGGGATTCTCGTCGCGTTCCTCTGTGATGCCGTCGTCCAAGTCCGCGTCCCAATCGATCATGTCGGACGAGTATTTTGCGATGTAGGCCGCGGCACCGGTCTTGCTCCAGGTCAGGGTCACCGCCGGGTTCGGGGCGAGCGAGTAATCGATCGCGGTAACTACAAGAGGGGCGGAGGGCCCCGTATTCCGGAGCCCAGCTGTGACGATCACTTGGCCGGCATCACCATCGACGTTCGTATTCTCAAGCCAGACAAGATTATCCCCTTGGGTCAGACCAAAATCAGCAAACGTCAGGCCACTAAAGGTATGAGTTGAGGTAACTTCAATCACATCTCCAGCTTCGATCTCATCATCCATGAGAACTTGTCCATTGTTCTGCTGAAAACGAATCGAGTTGGTATTGGCTTCCCAGGAATCGATGGTTCCAAACAAGTCCGTAGTCGAGGAAAACACCTCATTTTGAACCGTCAGGGTGAACGCATTCACTGGTGCAGGGACACCAGACCCAAGCTGGAATTGTTCGTTAACCGTGTCCAATAAAGTCGCGCCTCCCAATGAGGCTCCCCTATTACTCTCGGTCAAACCGGTGAGATCAAGGGTCCCGGAAACGTAAAGGATCACATCGCCATCAGCCTCGGTAAATTCCAGTAAGATCTCAGCGTCCGCGTCCTGAGAGAGATTGAAACTGAGTGCCAAGACAAGAGTTGCCATTTTTAGAGCTGTTTTCATCGTGATCGTTTTTTTCTTTTAATACAGCGGAGCATTGTCTCTTAGCCGCCGCGCATACCCATAGTGATCACTGCCTGAGCAAGGGCAAGCTTGTGGTATGCACGGGATACTTTCCCTTCGCCTGTATCGACTGCGGGGCGAAGAAGGCCCACAGCACGCTCCTGCACTTACGAAAGTACATGCTAAGATACCTCCTGACTCACATCCCAGCGGGGCCAAGGCAACTTCTTCCCCCCCCTATGAATGCGGCGGATCGTTGGGGCCTGGCTTGGCAGGGGCGACTTTGGGGGTGTCACCGTCAGCATTGGCATCCGCGTCGCCATCACAGGCAGCGGCGGAAAGGGCGATCCCTGCTGCAGCGGCGCTTGCGAGAAGTCGTTGGGCTTTGTGGGAATGCCCAAAGCGCTCGCGGCGGATGGTGAGCGAATTCTTATCGTGAATACGGTAGACCACATTGCGAACTTCGTCATCGCGGAAGAACTCGCCGCCTGCTTTGAAGATACGATACCAGAGATGATAGTCGTCGGCTCCGAGGCCCACGGCGCGCTCTTGGTAGTTGCCGGCCTTTCGGGCGATGCTGGCGCGCATCAAGACACTTGAGTGAGGCAACATGTTATCGTCGGAATTACCGGTGAACATCGTTTCGATTGGCTTGTTTGGCCAATGCAGGCGAGGACTAATTTCCCCATCCTGCAGGGTGTTCAGCATGCAGCCGTAGACATCAGCCTTTTCTCTTTCGAGAGTCTTCACCGCGCGCTCGAGGTAGTTGGGGAGAAGCTGATCGTCGTAGTCGAGCGGCTTGTAGTATTCCGTGTCGCATTGCTCGAGAGCCTGACGATGGAGCCAGCTGCAGTGCTCGATATCCGCCTTCAAACCAGTGCAGATCAGCGGCAAGTCAAAGCGCTTGGCAAGTCGTTCGCCCAAGGCCCATGGTCCGTCGACGAGAAGGACGACTTTAAATTTACGATAAGTCTGCGAGGCAATGCTATTAATGGCATCGTCGAGATAAGCGGGGTCAACTCCATCGTGAATCCGCACGCCAAAGGTCACCTCTGCATCCTCATGTTGCAGCGAGGTGTGGGTCAGGACTCCAAGAGTCTGTCCGTAGGCGCGCACGTAGTTGGACCCGAGCGAAAGTTCGTCCACCGAAGCGAGGCACTTCACGGGATCGAGCTTGGCCGCTTTCAAAATAGCGCGATTCGCGATCTTGGCGAGGCGCTTGGGATTTTCGTGCCAATCGATGAGAACACCGTTTTGTCCTCTCTTGATATATCTCGCAATGCCGCAGTCTTTCGTCACGACAACTGGAATTCCACAGCTCAACGCCTCCGCGGCAGTAAGTAAAAAGCCTTCGCGCTTGCTATTGCCGAGAAGAACATGGCAGCCCTCGAGACGATGGCGATAGTTGAAGGCGTCGAAATCGAGTGGCCGCACATCAAGACGATCCGCCACGCCGAGTTTCCGCGCCAACTTGTAAACTTCTTCCATCGCTTCGCCTTGCACCCGGAGCGTGTAATCCAAACCTGCAGTCTCCGCACCGGTCCAAGCCCGCACCACAATGTGCGGATTTTCCGCCAAGAGATAGGGCAGGGTCATAAGACCCTTGTCCTTAAGCGGACGCCCCATCCAGCCGACCACAAGACGGCCCTTGGGATCCAAATTCCCTTTCGCCATGCAGAACTCGGTTACCGGAGGAGGGAGAATTCCGCCGGAGGTGTGGCCATTCTCCTGAATCCAATCGCCGTAGCGATTCATGACTTGCTGGGAAACGCCCGCCACTGTCATGCCGCGACGACCTTCGTAGGCCTTGCTGAAATAACGCCAGCCGGCATCATCCCAGGAATGCAGCACGAGCGAGGTCGGCCGCTCCGGCAGGCCGTCGAGGTTCCCATAACTCAAGAACCACATGCTCGGATCTCCCGGGGCCTCGCGCGTGATGTTTCCACAATCAAATCCACCTTTCACCGCCTGATCAAGCAGTGGCGTATCATCAGACTGACTATAGAGCGTGGTCCGGTCGCGCACCCACTCTGGAAGAGCCTGGATGTAGCGCAACACCGCGGTCTGCGCACCACCGAGGGCCATGTTGTGACTGACAAAACAAGGAGCGACTTGAGGAAGTAGAGTATGGTTCATCGGTGATCAGGTGAAAAATTAATGCCAAATATTAAGTTAACTATTACGAAGCTGCATGCGGAAAATCCCGTGCGCAACAGGCACATACACGTATATAATCGAGAATACCTTCCAAAATATTCGAAATTTGCCCGAGTTTATCTGATGAATCGTCCCATCCATTTGTTGTTGCTGCTTGCCGGACTGCTTGTTGCCGCTCCTGCGCTTTCGGACGAAAAAGTTCCCCATTGGTCCTTCCAGGCTCTCGAAATGCCTGCCGAACCAGCCCTTCCCGACAAAAGCTGGGTTCGCAACCCCATCGATTCTTTCGTCAAAGCCGACCTTCTCGATGCGAATTTGCAAGCGAACCCCGAGGCGGATAAACTGACCCTCATTCGTCGGCTCACCATCGATCTCACCGGCTTGCCCCCGACCATCGAGGAAATCGACGCATACCTCGCCGACTCTTCACCCGGCGCTTACGCCAAGCTCGTTGACCGGCTCTTGGACTCGCCCCATTACGGCGAGCGCTGGGGACGGCATTGGCTTGATGTCGCGCGCTACGTGCAGGGTAAAACCAAGGTGGCGGCCGTCGACCGAGTCGACATGGCGGAACCGTATCGCGACTACGTGATCCGTGCGCTGAATTCCGACAAGCCCTACGACCGCTTCGTCACCGAGCAA
>DLYX01000475.1:0-11903 GCA_003447545.1 Deltaproteobacteria bacterium
TGGCAATCGAACGCGGTGCTTCGACCCTCGGTCAACAAGCACACTTCGAAAACGAACTTGCGCATATCATGGAGATCGCGCGAGAAAATGGAAAAGCCGACGACCCGGTGATGCGGCAGCGACTGGCCGATGCCTGGATCGGGCTACGCGTCATGCGCGCCAACGCACTACGCTGCCTGAGCGCTGACGAGAATGCAGCGCCTTCCCCCGAGGCGATGATTACCAAGATCTACTGGGCTACCTGGCATCGAGATCTCGGCAAACTAGCGATGGATATCCTCGGCCCCGACGCCGAACTCGCCGAAGGTGCTCCTTACGAGCTCTCGATGCTGCAGCAAATGTATCTCTTCACGCGCTCCGATACGATTTACGCTGGCACCAATCAGATCCAACGCAATATCATTAGCGAGCGAGCGCTCGGACTGCCGCGCGAACCGCGGCCCGCGAAATAGAGGACCCCATGCCAAACCAGCCACCTGATTACGTTCCCGGACACGGGCTCTTGCGAGAAAAGAAGGTGGTCGTCACTGCAGCCGCAGGCACCGGCATCGGCTACGCCACGGCCAAACGCTGCGCTGAAGAAGGGGCTCGGGTCCTGATTTCGGATATTCACGAACGACGCCTCGCCGAGGCCGCCGAACGACTCGAAGCGGAAACCGGGCAAAGGCCTGCCACCGCCATCTGCAATGTCACGCAGGAAGAAGACGTTGAAGCACTCCTGAACGCAGCCACGTCCGAGCTCGGAGAGATCGATATCCTCGTCAACAATGCAGGTATGGGCGGAAATGCAGCTGTCGTCGAAATGACCGACGAGCAATGGAACCTCGTCATGGACGTGACGCTGAACGGGACTTTCCGTATGACTCGCGCCGCGATGCGACACATGATGCCGCGCGGCCAGGGCGTCATCGTCAACAACGCTTCCGTACTCGGCTGGCGAGCCCAGAAGCTGCAAGCGCATTACGCCGCCGCGAAAGCGGGTGTGATGGCGCTGACGCGCTGCGCGGCGCTCGAAGCGGCCGAGGCCAATGTGCGGATCAACTGTGTGGCTCCGAGCATCGCCATGCACGCTTTCTTGTCGAAGGTAACGCCCGATGGCCTCCTCGAAGAGTTGACCTCGAAAGAGGCCTTCGGCCGCGCCGCCGAGGTTTGGGAAGTCGCCAACGTCATCGTCTTTCTCGCCAGCGACTATTCGTCTTATATGACGGGCGAAACTATCTCGGTTTCCTCGCAACGGGCCTGACGCTCAGACACCCTTCCCGAACCCCCAACACATCAACATGCGACCCGAATTTCCTGAAAAACGAAGTATTCATGGGACATCCTATGGCACTTGCGTTGAAATAGGCCCGCAACGGCGAATCTTGCCCAAAAAAGACGTTGACCGGACCCTTTCCGAACCGTCATGAATAGAGGGTCGAGAGCCAACTCTCGCAGAATCAAGCCAGCCCCTCGATCGCAGGTCTGGTGCAAACACTTTCGGAGACCGAACCACCATGAAAAAAAGTAATTACCTGCCGGCAATCGGCGCTTTCGCCCTTTTCGTCGGGTTCTCTCTGGTTTCTGGTTCAGCCACCATCGCGGAGGCATCAGGCGGCCTTGCGACCGGTGCCTGGCCGACGGTGCATCACGATATACAAAATACTTCCCGCTCAGATGATCTGAACGGTCCGCTGGGACCGAACCCGCAGGTTGTCTGGCAAAATCGAGACGCCCATGGCCGCACAGGTGTGACGATCGGCGAGGACCAGGATGGCAATGTCGGTGTGTATAGCGGCGACGGACGACAGCCGATCACCCGCCTCGACCCGACCTCCGGTGCCGTCGTGTGGAATTCCAGCCCCGGGTATTTTGAAGGGCAAGCGGATAAATCCACACCGACCCTCGGGGCCAATGGCCGCGCATATATGGGTGAACGCGGCAATAATATGATCGTCGCCGACATGCTCACCGGCGAGGTCGTTCTGAAGAAAAAAATCAAACATGACGGAGATGTTCGGACATCGCCACTGATCCTCAGCGATGGATGCATCATCTATTGCAGCGGCGCTCTTGGTAACGGTTGGTGCAAATCACTGAAACCGGACGCCGAGGATACGCCGGAAGATCCCTACTACTGGTCGACCGCCCTGCGGGGATCGATTCTGAATGTCGCGCCCGCAGCCAGTATCGATGAGACAGTGACCTATATCAGCCTCGACCGTCAAAAAGTCGTGGCCATCAACTCCGAGACCAAAGCCGAGTTGTGGCGGGTCACACCGAGTAGACGTGGTCGGGGCGGCTCGGTCGCCGATCACTCCCCTGTGGTCGGCCCGGACGATACCGTTTACTTTGGGTCCCGTGACGGCATCTTTGCCCTCGATCCGGCGACCGGAAAAACCATGTGGAAATGGTCGACTCAGGGTCGGGAATCGATTGGATCGAACCCGGCTCTTGGTGCCGATGGCCGTCTCTATGTTGGCGTGTCGGGCAAACCGTCCTTCGTCGTCGCCATCTCACCCCCGACCACTTGCCTCGAAGCGGATTGGCCGTGCGAAGGAGAGACCAGCTGGCGCTACAACATGCAGGATCGAGGCACGTTCACCAATAACGGAGGCGCTATCGATGCTGAAGGACGCTTCTACGTGTCCTTCCGCAAGCGGTTGATGGCGTTTGATGCTGACGGCACCGACCACGATACGAATGCGACTACGCCGGATCAGGGGCAATTGATCTGGAATATGGAGTTCCCCCGCAACTTCAAAAACCCGGTCTCGATCGGAGCCGAGAACGTTCTCTACGTGGTCAACGGCAAAACGGTTTTCAAAGTCGCTGACTAAGCCCCTGACCAATGACGTACCGGTCTGATCATGGCATCAGGCCGGTACAAATCGGCTGATCGTATCCACAACACAACCGGGTCTCTCGGAGCCATCTACCGCGATCGATACGCGCACGGTGGCCTGAATAGCGCCCCCTTTGACCTCCTCGACGTGAGCCAACGTACCGTGACCGCGCACCCGGGATCCGACGGGGACCGCCGCGGGAAAACGAACTTTCTCGCAGCCATAGTTCACGCCCATCGAGATACCCTGAACCTCGATCATCTGCGGCAGGAAGAAGTTGACCAGCGATAGCGTCAGGTAACCGTGCGCGATCGTGCCGCCAAAGGGTCCATCCTTGGCGCGCTCCGGGTCGACGTGAATCCACTGGTGGTCGCCAGTCGCTTCCGCGAAAAGATCGACGCGAGCCTGATCGATCAAAAGCCAATCCGTCGGCCCCAGTTCTTCGCCAATGCAGGTCAACATTTCCGCGGGTGTCTTGAAAATTCTCGCCATGATTAATTCTCCTGCTTGTCGTGGGTCACGCTGTAGAATGAGGGCCACTCGCCGCCACCGTGAATGAGAAGATCCGTCCCTGTGACGTAGGATGCCATCGGGGAGGCCAGGTAGGCGCACGCCTGCCCAATCTCCCCTGGGGAGGCAAGCCTGCCCAGGGGGACTGTATCCTCCACCCGTGCGAGGAGTTTGCCCGTTCCAAAATGCTGCTCTGCCTGCTCGGTCAGAACCATGCCCGCAGAAACCGTATTCACTCGCACTTTGGGCGCCCACTCGACTGCGGTGGATTGAGTCCAACTGATCAGCCCTGCCTTGGCGGCCCCATAGGCGGCTGTCCCGGGCGAAGGCCGGTGTCCGCTCACGCTGGTGATGCTGACGATCGACCCGCCATCGGCCTGGTCCTGCATCACCCGGTTGACCATCTGCGAGAGATGCATCGGGGCGAGCATATTGAGGTGGACAATTTTTTCGTGAAATCGCGGCGAAGCACTGGCCGCTTCGGCCTCGGGTGCTCCCCCCGCATTGTTGATGAGAATATCCAACCGGCCGTGGTGCGCGACTACCTGATCTACGAGTTTCTGCTGCTGCTCAAGATCGCGCAAGTCTGTCGGTATGAATTCGGCCACGCGGCCTGCGACTTCCGGCGTTTCCTCCGGGGCGTTTCGGCCACAGATCACGACATTTGCACCGGCCGACAGGAAGGTTTCGGTGATACCCCGGCCAACGCCCTTGCCACCGCCCGTCACCAGCGCGACTTGTCCGGAAAAATCGAGAGATAAAGACATACAGGGGATCTAGCGTTTTCTCGTTCGATAAGCATTTGCAACCAAAAATGGACATTTGCCCCTCCGGCCTCTTGCCAGAGGCACCTTCCTCGACCAACAATACAGGTGTGAGCACTGCGGAGAACGTACTCGACGCCATCGTCGTCGGCGGGGGACCTGCGGGTGCTACGGCCGCCAACAAGTTGGCCCGCACCGGGGCGAGCGTCCTGGTGTGCGAGAAAGCCACCTTCCCGAGATTTCACGTTGGCGAATCACTTCTCCCGACCAATGTGCCGCTCCTGCAAGAACTCGGCGTCGAAGAGGAGATCCGCGCGGCCGGAAGTGTCACCAAACACGGTGCCGAGGTCATCTCTGCCGATGGCGAGGCGCGGACGGCAATCTACTTCCGCCAGGCGATGTGCCCTCTGCCCGAAACCACGTTTCAGGTTGAGCGAGCCACATTCGACAATATATTGCTGCGAGCTGCCGACAAGGCGGGAGCCGAGGTTCGCGAAGGAACTTTGGTCAAATCCTGCGTGAGGGAAAAAGACCACTGGAAGGTCGTCCTTGAAGACGATTCCGGCACCACCGAAAAGATTTGTAAATGGATCATCGACGGCAGCGGCCGTGATACCTTTCTCGCTAATCAGAATCGATCCAAGGAAATGCTCGCGCAGCACAAGCGAGTCAGCTTCTTTGCCCACTTCGATCACGTCTGGCGAGCTGAGGGGGATGCTCAGGGCAACACTGTTCTGGTCCGGACGGCCGATGGTTGGTTCTGGCTGATTCCGGTCAGCGCCACTAGAACCAGCGTCGGCGTGGTTCTGCCGGCCTCGGAAGTCCGCCGATCCGGCTTGCGACCCGAAGCACTGCTCGAGCAAGCGATCGAACGCGCGCCTGAAATGGCTCGCAGAATGCAGTCAGCCGTGCGTGCGACCGAAGTTCAGGGCACCAGCGATTTCTCCTACCGCACAGGAGATATGACCGGACCAGGCTTCATCACGGCTGGCGACGCTTACTCCTTTCTGGACCCGATCTTCTCAACGGGCGTGTGGCTGGCGATGCGCGGTGGTGCCGGGGCCGCCGAGACCGTCGCAAAATGCCTCCGGCGTCCTGCACGAACGGATCGCTATCTCCGAAGGTTCTCGAAGCGTGAAGAGCGAGTGCAACGACATTTCCGACGACTCATTCAATACTTCTACGACCCGGGCTTTACCGATGTCTTTCTCCGTCCGGTCAATGCCTTCGGACTTCGCCGCGCGGTGGGCACCTATGTTTCGGGCGCACTGCCGCAGCGACTCGGGCCGCGCCTGCGACTCGAGATCGTCCTGACCGTCGCCAGACTCCAACCTCGGCTCGGACTGGTCCCCCGCGTCATCCTGCCGCAGACCCTGGCACCATCAACGCCTTGACGGCTCAAAGGAGTCGTCGGTCCAACTTGCCCCGCGCATTTCGCGGCAGAGCTTTTCGGAACTCTATGCGTCGCGGGACCTTCCACGCAGGAAGCCTCCCGGCGCAAAACTCCTGAATCGCGCGTGCGTTCGGGTCCGCCGCGACCACAATCGCCCGAAGAGATTCGCTCGCGGTCTCACGGTCTGCGGCCATGACAACGACATCCTCGACTCCAGCGACCTCACGAATCACCGACTCAATTTCCGCCGGGTAGACCTTCCGAGCACCAACGTTGATCATATCGGTCACCCGCCCCAACAGGATCAACCGACCTGCCTCATCGATGCGACCGATATCCGATGTCAAAAAACTACCCGTAGATAACTCGTGCGATGGCTCGGGAACGTAGCTATCGCCGACCGATGGGGAATGTACGCGCACACGTCCGACCCCCGAGGGACCAGCTTCGTCAAGCGTCACGCGTACACCTTCAAGCGGTGTCCCCACCGACCCCTCGGGGAACTCTGTCGCACCCTCACGATCGAAAGTGATCCCCCCGCATTCGGTCGATCCATAAAAAGTCCGCGGCGTGACGCCGAACCGCTGCGCGTACATCGCCCGGGTTCGCGGCGGCAACGGTGCCCCGGCCGAGACCACCAGACGCAACGAGGATAGATCACTGGCTTCGACTCCCCGGGATCGGGAAAGCACATCGAGGAGGAAGGGAATCGACGGCCATACTGTAGGCTGGTGCTCCCGCACAACCCGACAGAGCCTGTTCGGGGTGAGATCTCTCGCCGCCACAATCGGAACACCCAGAAGCGAGAGCATCAGCAGCCCGTTGTCAAAACCATAGGAATGGCTGAGCGGCAGAGTCAGGAGCGTTCGATCTGCGCCACAGATCTGCATGGTCTCGGCAATCTGTTCAGCCCCCTTATACAGAGCACCGAGGCTTAGGCGAACACCGCGGGGAGCCCCGCTGGAACCCGACGTCAACTTGATCAGACCGGGTCCGAGCGCTGCAGATCGTGTACCCTCTCGAGGCCAAACCCCCTCGGCATTGATCAGGACTGCTGCCTTCAGCGAGCCACATAGGCTCTCGGCGACAGCGTCGTCGGCTTCTCCGTCAACCGGCAGAACCGAGCAACCCTGATGCCACGCGGCCAGAACATTGGCGACGAATTCCGGACCGTTTCGCAAATGAATCGCTACGAGCCCGCCCGCGTAGGGCCGCAAATCGCGACTCGCACCCTCGACCAGCCGCGACAGCTCCTCCCGCGACCAGATTCGACCACCATCGGTGTCGATATAGGCCGGATGCGCCCCGTCCCGAAGCGCCCAGCGATCGAAGGATTCCCAAAACACCCACTCCTTTTAAACATTTCGGGCCGCCGGCTCCATTAAATGGAACTCGAGGGGACTTTTCCGCTAAGAAAAGAGGCGTGAAGCTGTTGCCCATCACCCAACGAAAGATCGCTGCGCCCGAACCACCTCCCTGGGCGAGGGAAGTTGCAGGTTACGAGGCTGATGAGCTGGGAAACGCGGCCGATCTGCAGATTTCCGAGCATAACGGCATGCGCTTGATCAGCGTCGCCCTGCGCGGCTGTCGAGAATTTGCGTCCGAAGACCTTCGCCGCGAAGTCCGAGAGGGGTACCACCGGATCTTTCGAGAATTGCAGGGTTTTCACCCCATGCGTTTCTGGAATTTCATTCCCGATATTGCTCGCGTCGAAGCCGCAGAACTCGATCGCTACATGGTCTTCAACGCTGCACGACATAATGCCTTTCTCGACCTTTACGGGACCGAGGAGGCGCTGGGCCGCAACCTGCGCACAGCGACCGCGATCGGGCACGACGAACCGGATTTGTTCATTCACTGCCTCGCCGGAGAATTCCCCTGTGAAGCTGTCGAGAACCCTCGCCAGATTCCCGCCTGGCGTTATTCCAACGCTTACGGCCCGAAGCCGCCGAGCTTTTCCCGTGCCAGCATCGCTCGTCTGGGACGCGACGAGGAACCGCAACTCCTGATCGGGGGAACAGCAAGCATTCGCGGCGAGGCCTCCCGCCACCTTGAAGATCTGGCCAAGCAGATTCAGGAAACCATCCGCAATCTAAGCGAATTGATTGCGAATGCGGCTGGCGATAGCGCGAACCCACTCACGCGCCTGACATCTCTTCGAGTGTATCGATCGACAACGATCGGTGAGCGCCGGATGGAGTCTTCGCTACGCCCCTTTCTGCCCCCTGACCTCCCGATCGAACACCGCCTCGCGACTCTATGCCGAACCGAGCTTCTGGTAGAAGTCGAAGGTACCGCGCGGCTGGACTGAGCCACCCCTGCGACAGCCAAACTTGACGACGAGGATTCTCATGATTTCCGCTGCCAGTCACTCAAATCATCCCTACCTGCTGATCACCGCGGACAGCCATGCCGGTGCTGCTCCCGAACTCTACGGCCCCTTTCTGGAAAAGAAATGGCAATCCGAGTACCAGGATTGGCTCAAGCAGGCAGAGCAGGTCGCGCAATTGATGCGCGAGGTGATGGGAGACCGGAGCATCGGCGTAGATGGTGACCCCGACGAGGTCGGCTGGCGCAACTGGGATAGCTCCAAGCGACTCACCGAATGCGAGCGCGAAGGCGTCGTTGGCGAAGTCGTCTTTCCCAATACGTCTCCACCTTTCGCACCATCGATGCTGAGCGAGTTTGGCGAAGCTGAACTGGGCGCGGACTACCAGCGTCGATGGGCCGGGATTCGAGCCCATAACCGCTGGCTGGCAGATTTCTGCGCAGAGGCTCCTGATCGTCGAGCGGGCATTGCGCAGATCTTTCTGCCCTTTGTCGAGGAATCGGTAAAGGAAATCCGTTGGGCCCATGCCCATGGATTGCGCGGTGGAATCCTCCTGCCAGGAGCGCCTCCGGGGTCGGGAATCGAGCCACTCTACGCGCCTTGCTACGAGCCGATCTGGGCCACCTGCGCGGAACTCGGCATGCCGATCAACCATCACTCAGGTGGCTCCACACCAGAGTTTGGTAACTACTTGCCCCAATCGTTGGCGATGTTCATTCTCGAAGTCCAGTGGTGGGCCTATCGCTCGATCTGGCATCTGATGTTTTCGGGCGTATTCGAACGCCATCCCGACCTTCGCTTCGTTCTCACCGAGACCGGTCTCGAATGGGTACCGCCCGTGCTCGAACAACTGGATGCATTCTATCATCGCATGAAAACGAACACGCAATGCTCCGAGCATATCTTCGGCGGTCCTACGGTGGCGAACCTCTCGCTTACGCCGTCGGAATACTTCGAACGTCAGATCTGGATCGGTGCCAGCTTTCTTTCTCCGGCTCATTGTCCGCTCCGCGAGAAGGTCGGTGTCCACAAGATCATGTGGGGATCGGACTACCCCCATGTCGAAGGCTCGCACCCCTGGACACGAGAACACCTGCGCCTCACCTTCCACGACGTGCCCGAAGCGGAGATTCGTTCCATGCTCGGCCAGAACGCGGCTTCCGTTTATGGGTTCGACCTCGACAAGCTGGCGGCTCTGGCCGAACGCGTGGGTCCAACGCCCGGTGAAATCGCAAAACCGATCACCGCCTCCGAAGTCCCCATCGAAGCTCAGAAGTGCCCGGCCTTCGCCTCGCTTGCGCCCTAAGCCGAATCCTCGCCTGCGAGTTCAATGACGATGGCCACACCGCTGCTACCAACACTGCTGCCCAGCAGCTTCGCCAAAGCCCCGAAAGCCTCGATCAGACGAACCTGCCAACCATATTTAGCGTGAATTGCTGAACGAACCGCTTGCTCATCTGCCGGTTTTGCGACTGCTGCCTCGCCGGTCAGCAAGGGAGCATCCGGAAGCACGTTGCCGCTGCGATCGCAGGGGCGCAACTCCACACGGGCCGTCTGGCGAATCCGCCGTACTTTCCAGGAAGCTCCGCCGGTCGTAAATCCGACTCGACCATCGGCCAAAGCGGCAATCCAGACGGGTGCCGGCTTCGGGCGGCCGTCCCGTGTAAACGTGGTGAGTTGGACGTAAGCTTCTTCCCCGACCGATGACATCCCGTTTCTTAGCGCACAACTTCGCTGGAGGCACCCCGGCAGGTCTCGGCTCGGGTCTCGGTTCAAGCCTCAGACGGCAAAGCGAGATTCCAGATACTCGTTGATCGCCTTGGATTCGTAGAGCCAGCGGACGCCATCAGCCTCTTCGATGCGGAGGCAAGGGACTTTCGGCGATCCGCCTTCCCGCAGCAGTTCTTCGCGCCATTCCTCATTGCGTTTCGTGTCTCGTGTCTCGATTGGCAGCGCCAGCCTTTTCATTCCGCGTCGCACGCGAACACAGAAGGGGCAGGCCAGAAACTGGTATAATTTCAGAGTCTGGGTCGCGGCGTCGACCTCCGCCTGGGCCTCTGGGGCACGAACCAGCGCCTTCGGAGCAAAAACCGCGTCGAGCAAAAGGAGGATCGGGCCGACAATCGCCCGGATGATTCGCATGATCCATTTCATGATGATTTTTGCCTGCCAATTCCGATGCGCTGAGCCACTTGCTCCCGGTGCCAGACCGGGTCGCCAAGAAACGTCTCGGTCGACTTCGCTCGTTTAAAGTAGAGATGACAATCATACTCCCATGTGAAGCCTACGCCACCATGGACCTGAATGGCATCCGCCGCGCAGGCAAAAAAAGCCTCCGAGCAATACGCCTTGGCCATCGATGCCAACTCGGGCAGTTCGTCACTGCCGGTGGCCGCAGCCGCAGCCGCATAATAGACCGCCGAACGTGCCGACTCGACGGCAACACACATATCTGCGCATTTGTGCTTCACCGCCTGAAAGGAACCGATTGGTCGGCCGAACTGAACTCGTTCCTTCGCGTAGGCCACTGTCTGGTCGAGAATCGCCTGAGCGCCCCCGATTTGTTCGGCCGCCAAAGCGATCGCTGCCAGATCCAGAATATGAGAAAGCGCATCCCAGCCCGCATCCGGGGCATCCAGAAGATTCTCTGCCGGCACGCGGGCCGAGGAAAAACGGATCTCCCCCTGACGGCGCGTCTGATCGACCGTGGGCAGGGTGCGGGCGGAAACGCCCTCGGTTCCAGCCGGCACCAGTACCAGGCGAATCCCGTCGGCTCCGGACGTACCGGGGTCTCTCGCTGCCACGACAAAGAGGTCGGCGCCCCCGCCATCCGGCACATACGTCTTGACCCCATCCAGAATCAGATGCCCTCCGTCCCGGCGGGCCGTCAATTGAATCCCGTCTGGATCGTAACGGCCGGAAGACTCGGTCAAGGCGAGTGTCGCAAGGGTCTCGCCGCTGGCAAGCGCCGGGAGCCATCGCGACTTCTGATCTTCATTCCCCGTAAACTGGATCGCTTGCCCTGCCAGGACGATGCTGGAGAAGAACGGGGAACAGAGTAATCGCCCACCCATCTCCTCGAGCAAGGCTACCAAATCGACCTGAGTGAGCCCGAAGCCCCCATACTCCTCGGCAAAAAGAAGGGCAGGCCACCCCATCTCTCCCGAGATCTTGGCCCATACCTCGGTCGAAAATCCCGCCTCGGTCACCATCGCCTCGCGCACGCGCTCCGACGAAGAGTGTTCGGCAAGGAAAGCCTTGGCCGAGCGGCGTAATTCTTCCTGATCTTCGTTAAAATTAAGATTCATTCTTCTGTTCAGGTTCCATGAACCTTTTGCGGGGCTTCGCCCTCGGCGATCAAACCGCGGAGGACATCACCGAGTTCTGCTGCATCCCAGCGTGCCTGCTTGTCCCGAGAAGGACCGGTCCGCCAGCCGTCGCAAATACTGACCATCCCGCCGGCGATCTCGAGAACGCGGCCACTGATATCGCCTGCGTCTTCGCTGCCCAGGTAGGCAACCAACGGCGAGATATTATCAGGATCCATTTTATCGAAACCTTCGTCCGGTTTCTTCATCATGTCGGCAAAGGCTTCTTCGGTCATCCTTGTGCGCGCCGAAGGAGCAAGAGCATTCGCGGTGATTCCGTATCGGCCGAGTTCGGCCGCCTGCACCAAGGTCATCGCTGCAATGCCCGCCTTGGCCGAGGAGTAAACCGCTTGCGCTATACTCCCCTGCAAGCCCGCACCCGAGGACGTATTGATGATCCGCCCCGATACCGGTTTGCCCGCCTTGGCCTGCCCGCGCCAATACTTTGCCGCATGGCGGCCCGTGCAAAAATGTCCTTTCAGATGAACCCGGGTGACCGCGTCGAACTCGTCTTCCGTTGCATTCATGAACATGCGATCACGAACGATGCCGGCGTTGTTCACCAGGATATGCAGGTCGCCAAACGCTTCGACGGCAGATTCGATCAAATGCCCGGAGGCATCCCAATCCGAAACATCATCACCGTTCACAATCGCACGCGCCCCCATGGCCTCGATTTCTCGAACCACCTCGGCTGCTGGCCCTTCCGAGCCG
>DLYX01000475.1:12201-20810 GCA_003447545.1 Deltaproteobacteria bacterium
CCACCTCGGCTGCCGGCCCTTCCGAGCCGGCATCATCGCCGGCAAGCGAAACACCCACGTCGTTGACGACAACCGACGCGCCCTGGCGGGCCAGTTCGAGAGCATGCGCGCGACCCAAGCCACGCGCAGCACCAGTGACAATTGCGACTCTTCCGTCGAGAATTCCCATAGCTTTATCCTAACCGAGCCTTTCGATGATGGTGACGTTGGCCTGACCACCGCCCTCACACATGGTCTGCAGACCATAGCGCCCACCCGTGCGCTCGAGTTCATGGAGCAAGGTGGTCATCAGGCGAGCCCCGGTGGCCCCCAGGGGGTGACCAAGAGCAATGGCGCCTCCGTTGACGTTTACCTTGTCATGGTCAACGTCCAGTTCCTTCTCCCAAGCCATGACGACAGGGGCGAAAGCTTCGTTGATCTCGACAAGATCGATATCGTTCATCGACAGGCCTGTTTTCTCGAGAGCATAGCGCGTCGCCGGCATTGGAGCGGTCAACATCCAGACCGGATCAGCGGCGCGAACACTGAGGTGATGGATCCGCGCGCGCGGTTTGAGGCCATGCTCCTTCAATGCACTCTCCGACACGATCAACATCGCGGAAGCGGCATCGGCAATCTGGCTCGAAACGCCCGCGGTTACCCGACCGCCCTCTTCCAGCGTCCGGAGTCTGGCCATTTTCTCGAGGCTCGATTGACGCGGAGTCTCATCTTTTTCGAAAGTACCGAAGGGCACGATCTCGCGCTCGAAGCGGCCTTCCTCGATCGCACGCAAAGCCCTGTTGTTGGACTCCAGACCAAAGACTTCCATCTCTTCACGTGAGCAATCCCACTTCTCGGCGATCATCTCGGCCGAACGAAACTGGGATACCTCCTGATTGCCGTAACGACGCTGCCAACCGGGCGAGGTGCGAAACGGGTCGGGAAAACCGAGCAGAGACCCGGCGAGCATCGCAGACGAAATCGGGATCTGGTTCATCTGCTGAACCCCGCCTGCGACCACAACGTCCATGGTCCCGCTCATCACGGCCTGCGCTGCGAAATGCACCGCCTGCTGCGAGGAGCCGCACTGTCGGTCGATGGTCGTCCCGGGGACCTCCTCGGGGAGACCCGCTACCAACCAGCAGGAACGCGCAATATCACCCGCCTGGCCACCGATGGTATCGACACATCCATAAACGACGTCCTCGACCACCGCCGGGTCGATATCCGTCCGCTCGAAGAGCGCTTGCAGAGGGTGAGCGCCAAGATCCGCAGGATGAATGCCACTGAGGGAGCCCTTCTTTTTCCCAACCGGCGTTCGGATGGCGTCAACAATATATGCTTCAGGCATTTTCATCTCTCCTAGGCGCTGACGACCACGGACGAGCCATGGCCGAACAATCCTTGATTCGCAGTGACACCGGCCCGAGCACCCTCGACCTGCCGACCCCCTGCCTGTCCACGAATCTGCCAGGTCAGCTCACAAACCTGCGCAATCGCTTGAGCGGGAATCGCTTCCCCGAACGAACCGAGACCACCGCTGGGGTTGACCGGACAACGGCCTCCGATCGTTGTTTCGCCGTCGCGGAGGATCTTCTCGGCTTCGCCCTCTCCACAAAGTCCGATATTTTCATACCAGTCGAGTTCCAGAGCCGTCGAAAGATCGTAGACCTCGGCGAGGTCCATCTCGTCTGGCCCCAAACCCGAATCTTCATAGGCGCGTTTGGCGATCGAATCGCGAAAGGGCGTTGCCGGCACGGGTACCGCCGCGGAGGAGTCGGTGGCAAAGTTCGGCATCTCGATCACGTCATTGGGATAACGCGGCGTCACCGTCGAAACACCACGAATCCGCACCGGATCAATCGCATGCTTGCGCGCAAATTCCATACTCGAAAGAACCATCGAGGCGCCCCCATCACTGGTCGCGCAGATATCCAGAAGGCGCAGTGGGTCCGACACCATCTTGGACTTCATCACATCTTCGATCGCGACTTCCTTCCGGTAGCGAGCGTAGGGGTTGTGCACGCCAGCAGCCGCATTCTTCACCTTCACCCGAGCAAAATCTTCTTGCGTCGCGCCGTAAAGATCCATGCGCCGACGTGCGTAAAGCCCGAAGTAGATCGGGTTGGTGGCACCCACGAGGTGAAACCGGAGCCAATCCGGATCATTGCTGGTCGCGTTTCCGGTAGGAGCAAAAAACCCCTTGGGCGCGGCATCGGCACCGACGACCAGCGCAACATCGATCATCCCCGCAAGAATTTGCGCACGTGCGGTCTGGATCGCCTGAGTACCGGAAGCACAGGCCCCGTAGGAGCTCGCAACGGGAATTCCTGTCCAACCCAAAGCCTGACTGAACGCAGACCCGGACACAAAACCCGGATACCCGTTCCTGATGGTCTCGCCACCGCAGACCAATTGAATATCGCGCCAGCCCAGATCAGCGTCCGCAAGAGCTGCGTTGGCTGCTTCGATTCCGTATTCCGTAAAGTTGCGTCCCCATTTACCCCAGGGGTGCATGCCGACGCCGAGAATTGCGATGTCTTCTTTCGCCATGAGTTCGTCTCCTCAGGCCCCGACGGGCTTCCATTTCCAAACGAGATATTCGTTATCGTCATCCTCGTAGAGGACGTCCAACGCGAGTTCCATCTCCATGCCGACCTTGAGCTTTTCGATCTCCGTCTCGGCAACACATTGCCCGAGGACCACCATCTTCTCTTCGTCGAGCTGCACCGCCGCAACGATGTAGGGCACAAAAGGGTCCGGCGCCATATAGGGCTTCGGCGGTGGATAACAATTATTGGTGTAGGACCAGAGAGTTCCCTTGCGACCGAACGGAACCTCGTCGAGCTCCTTGCTCTGGCAGTCCGGGTTCCGACAGAAAAAGGTCTCCTTCGGAAAGAAGTAGCTCTGGCATTGGCGGCATTGGCTGCCAATCAGGTTGATGGCTTCCCCGTCCGCAACAAACCATCCTTCGACGGCAGGGACTCGATTCTTTCCACTCATGACCATGACCTCCTTCAAACTTCCGAGTCGAAACCGAAACTCGGCAGAGACGCTCCCGCACCAAACAGAGCCGCACCGATTCGACGACGGTGCCAGGCGCGGGTTCCATACGAGGCCTCCAGTGCCCAAACTCGCTTCATCCAGATGTGCAGATGCACTTCCCAGGTATAACCGATCCCGCCATGCACCTGCAGGGCAACACGCGCGGCCTCCAAAGCCGCATCGCTGGCGAGCAGCTTGGCTTGAGAGACATCGGTGGCCCGCGTCGCTGTTCCATGCGCGACCGACCAGGCCGCGCGTGCCAGCGGAGCTCGTGCAAATTCAATCGCTACCTGCACGCTCGCGAGCATATGCTTCACCGCTTGAAAGGAACCAATCGCGACGCCGAATTGCTGACGATCCTTCGCATAATCTACCGCGATATCCACCAACTGCTGCGCCGCACCAACCAACTGCGCCGAAAGGCCCAAAGCAGCCCGGTCCAGTGTCGTGGCCAACAGCGCCCGCCCTTTCTCGCCTGCCAGAACGCAGGTGGTGGCGCTCGGTTCCCATTCTACCGTAAAGAGCTTTCGGGAGGGGTCGGTTGCCGGTTGGGCCGTCAGGGTGATTTGATCCTTTTCGACGGCATGAATCTCGTCATCCCCGTGCTGCAGGAAGAGCAGGTCCGCAATATGCGCATCCGCGATTACCGGATTGATCAACAGACCGACTGTGGCTATCGCCTCGCCCGATACCAATCGAGCCATCCATTTTTCTTGCAGAGGCGCATTCCCGCAATCGCGTAACAGCGGCACCGCCAAGGCGGCTGTCTCGAGGATCGGTTCTGCCAGCGCGACTCGCCCTGTTTCTTCGAGAGGCAGTACCAATTCCATCTCGCTCAGCCCAAGCCCACCATCGACCTCGGGCGCCAGCATTCCGGGAATCCCCATTTCAGCCAGCTTCGCCCACAATTGAGGCGATCGTGCCGTCTCGGTTTCCCAGGAAGCGCGAATCGTTTCGGGAGTGCATTCCTGTGCCAGGAAGGCGCCAATGCTCTCCTGAAAACTTCTTTGGTCTTCGCTGTAAAGAAAATTCATTTCCCGGCCCTCGGTAATCCCAGCAAGCGCTCGGCGATTACATTCCGCTGGATCTCGTTGGTTCCAGCGTAGATGGGTCCGGCCAACGAAAAATAAAATCCATCCAACCACCCGCCGACATCACCCGCCTCGGATGCGACCGGAAGCAGCTCGGCCCTTGCCGCCAGAATAGCCAGAGCGGTTTCGTGCATTTCCACATCCAGCTCCGACCAGAAAATCTTGTTCAGACTCGCCTCGGCACCAATTTTACCACCATCTTCAATCAAGGAAGCGGTTCGGTAGGTATTGACGCAATAGGCCTCCGCGCGAGTCCAGGCATCGATAACCTTGTCCTGCACCGACGGGTCTACCTCGTCTGCGTGCGCTCGATAGAGGTGCACCAATCGTTTGGCAGTCGCCTGAAAGCGCGCCGGGCTTCGCAGCATCAGTCCGCGTTCGAATCCGGCCGTTGCCATGGCAACACCCCAACCGCCCCCCAACTCGCCAAGTTGGTTCCACAGGGGTACCCGAACCTCATCGAAAAAGATCTCGGCAAACCCCGTCTCGCCATCGAGCTGCGCGATCGGTCGGACGGTGATTCCCTCGGCGTCGAGCGGGAAGAGGATGAAGGTCAAGCCCTTGTGCCTCGACGAATCCGGATCTGTACGAAAGATCCCGAAACCCCAATCCGCGAAAGCGGCACGCGTCGACCACGTCTTTTGACCGTTGAGTACAAATTCGTCGCCGTCGATACGTCCGGTCGATCGGATCGCGGCCATATCGCTTCCGGCACCAGGTTCGGACCATGCTTGCGCCCAGATGTCCTCGCTCGCTGCCATGCTCGGCAGGAAGCGCGCCTTCTGCTCATCGGTCCCGTACTCCATCAGGGTCGGCCCAAGAAGGAAGATTCCATTCTGGTTGACCCGCAGAGGAGCCTCGGCACGCCAATATTCTTCTTCGAAGATCAGCCATTCCAGAAGGTTTACGCCCAGCCCACCAAACTCCCGCGGCCAGGAAACCATCGCGTATCCACCCGCGTTCAGCTTTTGTTCCCAGGCGCGATGCGCCTCGAAGCCTTCGCGGCGGTCAAAGGTAGGCAGTCGTTCGGTGGGCACGTTCGCTTCCAGCCACGTGCGCACTTCACGACGAAAGTTCTGTTCTTTCTCCGTGTAGACGAGATCCATGATTGCTCTCTGCTTTCGAGACCCGGTGCGACCAGCACCCGAGGCCCCTTGTGATGAGATGCCCGAGCGGACACCCTCCTGTTTTCGTAACAATGCGGCTTCGAGCCGTAAAGAAGACTGGACACGCGTTCAGTCACTGGTTCCGAGAGCAAATTCGCGCGAAAAGCCGAAAATTCCGGCTCGGATACAGCGCTCAATTCGGATACTCTGTCGAGAGATGCGGTTCTTCCTGAATTCCGTGCGCAGGCTTCTGGGCCTCAGCCTTTTGATTCTGCTCTTCCATGCGCCCGCTCCGGCTTCCGAGCGCGAGACCTCCCCGGATGAGTCACTCCTGCTGGTGCAAAAAACGATCGCCGAAGAGCAGTGGGCCATCACCTACCGACTGCGCGACGGCTACGTCACAGGGAACGTCTTTCGGGAGGGAGAGGCGCCGGTATTTCTCGCGTGCCGACTTGAAGAACGTGCCGACGGACAAACCCGACACGATTGCTTCAGCACGGATGCCGCTGGCGAATGGATCTTTCTCGCAACCATCGACCTCCCCGAGAGCTTCTGGGCCGGGGAAGGTCAGAGGATCCCGGCAGGATCGAGCGATTTTTGTGGTGCCGGCACCGAGATCAACGGCGGTGTCTGCGCCGCGACCCCGACACCACCAGCGACCTGTGAAGCACCTCTCGACGAATGTCTCGAATTGCTCGAGGCTTGTCGCGCCGACGTCCCGGAAATACCCGAATGCCGGGGCGCTGACTTCTGCGACCCCGCGACCACCCTCTGGAGCGGCACCACCTGCGTGGCGCCTGCCTGTCCGATATCCAGTGGCTCGGAATTCTGCGATCCTGCAACGTCAGTCTGGAACGGATCCGCCTGCGTTGCGGCGACCCTGCCCCCTGCCGGGCCGACCTTCTGCGGATCCGGGACTGTCTGGAGTGAAAACACCTGCCTTCCCGAGAGAGAACATCCCGTATGCGAAGATGGATTTCTCTACGATACGCGCCAGGAGACCTGCGTGCCTGCACCCTGCGTCTGGCCCGCCCTCGGGCAGGATGTGAACCCCGACGGAATCTTCTTCGCCGGTGGAAGTCTTCCGGGAATATGGAACGCTCTCCACCAGGCGGGAGCCGGGCTCTCCGCCACCCATCTCGACCTCGCCAAACCCACGCTGCAAATCGTCAAGGACCTATGTCTGGAGGTCGTCCGACTGCGTGACAGCAGCGATTGTTCGGACGGTTATTTCTGGCACCGTGAAATCTGTGTGTGCGAACATAAACGTCATTGCTGAGGGCTGATTCAATCTGACCGGCTCCGCCTCCGACGGTCCGGATCTTTCGACTCCAGCCATGCGAGCTTTGAGGATCTGCCGATCAGAACCTGAAGGAATCAGCCGTGTCGCGAGACTTCTGCCCCAACTCCGCTAAAGTCACGCAATGATTCATACGATTCTGACGCACCCTGGTGGCGCACATAAAGACGACCTGCTCGCCGTATGCGTGCTGATCGCTCAATCAGGTGCCCCTGTCCTTCGAAAAGATCCGACTCCCGAAGAACTCGAGGATTCCGGCATCGCGGTCGTCGATATCGGAGCAAGCCATGATCCTGATCGAATGAATTTCGACCATCACCACTTCCCGCGAGAGCATCCGCCAACATGCGCTCTGAGTCTGGTTCTCGAATCCCTGGGACTCTACGAGGATGCTCTGCAATTCTGTGACTGGCTCGAAACTGCCGAGTGGTTCGATTCACGCGGCCCGAACAAGACCGCCGCATGGCTCGGGGTACCAAGGCGCGCGGTATCGCAGCTCAATTCACCGATCGATATCACCCTGCTGCGCCGGTTTGCGCAGCAGGAACGTCTTGAGCCGGGAGAGACCTTATACGAATATATGCGCTTCGTCGGCGAAGATCTGCTGGAACATCTGCGCCTCGCGCGAGAGCGAATCGACTTTGTAGCCGCCCACGCCGAGCGCTGGACGGTTCCCGCAGGCGAAGAAGCAATCGAGGTTCTTTTTCTCCCCCGAACAGACCCCATGCCCGACGAGCCGAGTGCCGCCGTTGGCAGCTACGTGCGGGCGCAAGGTCTCGCGGACACGATTGCTGCGACGGTATATCCGGACCGCCGCGGCGAGGGCTACGGGATCGGCCGCTACGAGGACCATCCCCAACTGGACTTTTCGGTGCTCGAGGACGAAGCCGATATTCGGTTCGCCCATAAAAGCGGCTTCATGTGCAAAACCGACGCCACAGAACCCGCCAGATTGCAGGAACTGGTGCAGAAGGCATGGAAGACTCAGGGAGCTTGAGAGACTTCAGCTTTTCTTGAAATCCACGTCGCGTTTCTGCACAAACGCGTCCCTTGCCTCTTGCGAGTCGGGCGATGTGTAGAGCTCCAGAGTAAAGCCCTGCTCGAAGCGATAGCTCTTCTTCACATCCATCAGCTCGATTCCATTCAGCGATTCCTTCGCCAGACGGACAGCCTTCGGGCTTTTGGCAGCAATCGATTCGGCGACTGCGCGCGCCGCCGGCAAGAGACCATCGCGGGAGGTCACCGCTTCAAGTGCACCGAGGCGATAAGCCTCGGAAGCCGGAATCGACTCCCCCGTAAGCAGCATCTTGCGAGCCTTGGCCATGCCGAACATCCGGTAGAGATGGGTGGCCGCACCGAGCGCTCCCCGGTCGATTTCCGGCAAACCGAACGTTGCGTCCTCGGAGGCAAAGACAATATCGGAGGCACCGGACATGCCGATCCCTCCTCCGAGACAAAAGCCATGCACCGCGGTCACCACCGGCACCTGACAATCGTAGATTGCCGCAAAGGTATCGTAGCAACCCTTGTTGACCTTCGTGATGGCCGTGGAGTCCTCTGCCAATTCCTTGATATCAACGCCTGCCTGAAAGCCGCGTCCCTCGGCTGATAAAAGCACCACGCGCGCATCCTCATTGGTGCTGAGATTCTGGAAAAGTGCCGCCAGCTCGGCCCAGGTCGCGCTATCAAAGGCATTGACAGGCGGTACATTCATCACGACATGCGCCACGCCGTCGGAAATTGTCGTCTCGATACCCATGAAAACAGCCTCTCTTATTTTTCGGGAAATACGCTCGCGCGAAGGTTGTTCACGTCGAGGACATCGCGCAGGATCCGCAGGCTCTCGGCGTCCGGCCCGGCGGTTTCGCCGAGACTATCGACCTGCGCCAGCGGGAAGGAGGTCGCCTCCTGAACATCCTCGAAGCTCACACCCGGGTGCAGGCTGAGAACGCGCATCTGATGGTCCGGTCCGCCCCAGTCCAGAACCGCAAGGTTTGTGATGCAGCGACGAAGTTCCATCAGGCCCGCGTTCATACCCTTCTTCCAGCGGTCCGGGTCGTAGCCCACGCCCGAGACCCGATCGACCTG
>DLYX01000477.1 GCA_003447545.1 Deltaproteobacteria bacterium
AACCAAATCACCATGCCTTTCCAATACTAAATCACGATGCCCTTCCAATACCAAGGCACGAGCGGTGGCCAAGATGGTTTCGTTGGCGAACTTTACCAATGTCACCGCATTTTTGGGTTGCTGGGCCAATGGTGGCAAATCAACAACCGGCGGAATCGAGGCCTTCGCGGTTTTGGCTCGCTTGATGGTCAGGGTTGCTTTGCCGCAACGCAATCTCGACCGAAAATTTGCGCATCTTCTACTCAAGTAGCCGCCGATTTCACTGCTGAAAGGTTTGTTTCACTGAGTTGAATCCTCGGCTTTTGCACTTGAGATGAGTTTTTGGATAGCACGCGTCCCGGGTTTACTGGCTCTACCCAAAAGCGATCAGCGGATTGCCGACGGACAACCACGATTGCTCTCGGATGCGGTCTTTGCGACAATCGACTTCAAGCCGACGTTTGCGAAGTTCGGTGGATTTGGATTGTCACCGGATCACCGGCGTCGATCAAACCGAATTGCTGCTGGGGCAGCAGGAGTGGGAACGAGACCATTTCTACTTCCAGGGCGCTGGCGTGCGTCGGGGCAAGTAGAAATATCTGAAAGCGAACGCGCACTTGCACGGGTACGCCGTCTAGGATGACAGAAAGAAGGCAGGAGAACTCTATGACCTCGATCGTGCTCTGGGCGAACAGTTGAACCTTGCTGCGAAGCACCCCGACACAGTTGCGAAGTTGAAGGCTCTGATGCTGTCGCTTGAAGATAACGACCGACTTACCCCGTCGGACAATAATTGATGAGAGAGATTCCAGTGCAGAAATGTTTTTTGATATTGATAGGTGTTCTGGCTTGCGTCAGTTCACGCGTCGCGATGGGCGCCGAGTTGAAATCGGACGGCAAGCCAAACTTCGTCGTCATTCTGGCCGATGATCAAGGATGGAATGCGCTGTCGACCCGGATGGATCCTGACGTAATTGGTTCGGGAAGTACGTACTATCAGACGCCCCATCTTGATGGGCTTGCCGCACAGGGCATGAGGTTCTCTCAGGCGTATGCGCCTGCTCCGACGTGTTCGCCAACGCGACATGCGATTCAATTTGGCCGCAGTCCCGCGAGCCTGAAGATTTTTGGAGCTGACAGCATTCGCGACTGTGATGCTCGAAACGATGAGTCTCTTGCTCACGTTCTCAAGAGTATCGATCCGGACTATGTCTGCGCTCACTTCGGCAAGTGGCACATCGGAAAATCACCGGAATCGCTGGGCTACGATGTCAGCGACGGCGCAACAGGCAATGGGACGGGCAACTCAAAGGATCGAAGCGATCCGAAGCTGATCTTTGATCTGAGCGAGCGAGGCAACCGCTTCATCGAGGAGCAGGTCAAGGCAGGTAGACGGTTCTACCTGCAGATTTCCCACTATGCGAATCATCTCAAGTATCAGGCGCGGGCCGAAACCATTGCCAAGTACGAAACCAAACACGCCGACAAGGCGACGGCCTATCAAAACAGTCCACTCTGGGCGGCGATGAACGAGAATATGGACGCCGGCATCGGCATGGTTCTCGATCGGATCGATGAACTCGGTATCGCCGACAATACCTACATCATCTACACCGCCGACAACGGTTACGAAGCCAAAACCGACTTCAAGAAAACGGTCGCTGAACGCGGCTTCTACAAGGCTTTCCCTCAACGCAGTCACAAGTATCACGTCAGTGAGGGCGGCATCCGCGTTCCCTTCATCGTGCGCGGTTCGGGAATTCCTGCCGACACTCATTCCACTGCTGCCGTGGTGGGCACGGATATTTTCGCCACAGTGATGGATTTGGCCGGAGGAGCGAATCGCGTTCCGAAACGAGTCGAAGGTGCCAGTCTTGTTGCTCACTTGCAGAGCGGAGGCAGGGACACCATCAACCGAAAGGACCCTTTTCTCGTATTCAAATTCTCCAAGCCCCGCCCTCCGCACGATGCCGCTATTGTGCAGGGCGAGTACAAGCTGATCAAGGATTTCGATACCGATGAAATTTTCCTGTTCAACCTAAAGGAAGACATCGGCGAACGGAACAATCTGAGCACTGAAAAGCCTGAATTGGCGAAAGGTCTCTACAGGGAGATGACAGCCTATTTTAAACGCTTTGGATGGGATGAATCACAGATTAGCAGCGCAGACAGAAAGCCCAGACGCCGACAGAAGTGAGAGTCCTGAACGCAAAACTTTTTCCCAGAATGGCACCATGAGAAAATTCTTCTATCGTTTGACGAACCGGCAGGACATGTTCGAGAGAGCAAGAGGGTGCGTTCGAAACGCGTCGATTTTTCTAGTCGCCCTGCTGTCTTTCGTTTCTGCCCTTTCGTTCGGAAGTCGCGTCGCTGCCGCTGAGAACCCCAACATTGTGCTCTTCTACATCGACGACATGGGCTGGGGCGAGATAGCGCCTTTCGGACATCAGGCTAACAAAACCCCCAACCTCGACCAGATGGCCGCTGAGGGGCTTTGCCTGCGCCAGTACTACACGTCCAACACGGCATGTTCTCCGTCGCGTGCCGCCATGCTCACAGGCACCCACGCTGGTCGGATCGAGATGGATGGAACCGTGAATTTCCCGGGCGACAACTGGGGGCTCAATCCCAGCGAAATCACGATCGCCGAGATGCTCAAGGAGCAGGGCTACGCCACCGGCTGTTTCGGGAAGTGGCATCTGGGTGACCAGCCTGAATTCCTTCCGCTTGTGCAGGGGTTCGATCGTTACTACGGCATTCCCTATTCCAACGATATGTGGGCGGGAAACACGCGAGGTCATCGTCACACCAAGGAGCCCTACACACCCTTGCCAGTCGTTTCGCAGAACAAACCGGTCGCCTATGTCGCCGACGCCCACGACCAGGCGCTGCTCGCCGAGACTTTTACCGACAAGGCGATCGAGTGGATCGAAGAAAACAAGGAGACTCCTTTTTTCTGTTACGTTCCGCATGCCTACGTGCATTTCCCTCGCTACGCCCGCAAGCAGCACTTCGACCGGGCCGAGGGCGCGGTGAACCGCTCCACCACCGAAGAAGTCGATGACTCCGTCGGCCGCATTCTCAACACGCTTCGCCGTCTCAAGCTGGACGAGAATACACTCGTCATTTTCACCTCCGACAATGGCGGCGTCGGTTCCCCGGAAGCGATGGGGCCCCTGCGAGGCAACAAGGGAGGGCCAAAATACGAAGGGCACCAGCGCGAGCCAATGGTGGTCTGGTGGCCAGGAACCATTCCCGCAGGTGCCGAGTCTGACGAGATCACCATGTCGATCGATTTCCTGCCGTCGCTCGCCAGGCTCGTCGGCGGTAAGGTTCCCACGGACCGTCGCATCGATGGCAAAGATGCGCTCGATGTCCTGCTAGGAAAGCCCGGAGCGAAGTCTCCCTATTCTGTCGTTCACTACGAAGAGATGGGCGTGCGCCGGGGCGACTGGAAACTGGTACGCAGAGGCAAAGACGCCAAGCTCGAACTCTATGACCTCAGCACTGATCTCTCTGAAACTACCAACTTGGCCAGTGAGAATCCCGAACTTACCATGGAGCTTCTTGATCTTTGCGAAGCGCATGCGAAAGATCTCGTCGATCCAACGTACTTCCGTCCCCGCGCGGTGCTCGATCGACCGACTGCACCACTGATTCCATACCAACATGAGCTTCCAAATCTTCGGACGTACCTCAAAGCTGCCACCGTCGAAACGCTCAATGGAGCCGGGCAATCCGTTCCTGAGGGTCAGTTCGGAGGCGGCAAGCAGGTAGGCCAGACACCCAGAGCAAAAGAAGACGCGAAGCAAAAGAAGGAGAAGCGAAAGAAGGGGAAGCGATAGAAGGGGGCAGGCCCTTTTTAGCCCTCGCTCGATACCAGGCTCGTGAGCCATGCCTGTCCTTTCTTTTAGCCCCGGTTGATTTGCGTATCCGCTTTTTCTGATCACCTCAATCGTGTGGCGATCCGATGGTGCCGGGAAGATCAATCCGTCGGATAGTCGTAATGGCTTCTCGCGGTCATGTCATTTGCCTCGGGGGGACAATCCGCATGGCCGTTGCTGATCGTCGTATTGAATTTGAATAACACCGCCCGAATCCAGGCTGCGTCGTCCCGCTTCCAGAATCGCCGTGACGATCGCAGTGTCCTGAATCGTTGCCAATTTCCCGGCGAACGATTCGGCGGTTGCCTCGCCTTTGCGAATGGCATTCGCTGCGTCAACAAATGCTTCGATACTGCGATATCCATAACCGTTTTGCCCCGAGAAGCTTCTGTCGGCGTCTGGAGTGTACTTCATGAACAACGGGTTCGCGGACGCGTATCCGGCGGCATCCGTGGCAAGAGTATAGCCGCGATGTGCTTGATCGACGGTCACCTCTCCCTTGTGCCCCATGTAGTGGAACCGTTGTTGCGAGTGGACATCCGCTCTGGGGGCGATCCAGGACGAGGTGTAGATTGCGGTGGCCTTGCCACCACTTTTGAAGTTCTCCCAATCGACGGTCAACGTAATCGTATCCTCAGTACTAATCCCGCTGGCTTCGGCCCAGCCGGTTGCGGCTGATGCATGAACCGTGCGGGGACGGGCAAATTCTGAAACGGACCATACATTGAAATCAATGTGATGCGCGTTCAGGTAGTAGCTGATGTCGCTTGATTTTCCGGCCCAGGCCCGAAAGGTATCCAGTTGTGACTTGGGCTGACTCATGTACGACTGGAAGAAGCTGAAATCGCCCAGGTTCCTGATTCGATCG
>DLYX01000181.1 GCA_003447545.1 Deltaproteobacteria bacterium
GAAGTGTCTGGCGTGGGGCGGGCCTACCCGCCTTTGCCGCTAGTGTCGCTGCCGGCCACGACGATCCCGAAGGCGTGGTCGAGGCCTTGCTCCCGGCGGCCCGGGAAATCCCCCGGATCGGCGGCAGTGACGCCCAGAACGATCTTTGGAGAGAGGCTCTCGCCGATGCGCTGGGCAAGCTCGGGCGGGACACCGATCGAAAAAAGGTCCTGAAACTCTTCCCCGGCACCCGCGATCTCACCTAGATTTGCGCCTCGGAGTTGCGGTTCGAGGTCCTGTGGCGTTCCATCATGATTGTGCCGGAATCTTCCCTCCCTGACCGCGCGAGTCCTTCAGGCTCGCCTGCGGATGGAGCGCCCGGAGCGCTACCGACCGGACTGCGCTCTGTTTGGGCTCTGGCCTGGCCGGTCACGATCGCGATGCTCTCGGAGTCTCTGGTGGGTCTGGCCGATATGCTGATGGTAGCCCAACTTGGCGCGACCGCCGTGGCAGCGGTAGGAACAGGTGGTCAGATCGTCAGCGCAGCGATGGTCACGATGACGGCCGTTGGCACGGGCACAATGGCACTGGTCGCCAGACATATCGGGGCGGGCGAACCCGACGAAGCTGAACTGGTCCATGGGCAGTCGATTCTGGTCGGGCTTCTGGGTGCACTGGGGATTATCGCGCCCATCATTTTCTTCGCCGGCCCACTCATCGCTCTCTTCGGCGTAGAGCCGGGTGTGGCCACCCTTGGCGCCTCCTACACCCGCATCGTGATGCTGTCGATTCCTTTTGCGGCGACCGTCTTTGTCATCGGAGCGGCGCAACGCGCGGCCGGCGACACCCGGACCCCGCTATGGATCGGCATTGTCATCAACATCCTGAACGTCTTTCTGAACTGGGTTCTGATCTTCGGCAATCTGAATGCGCCGGCACTGGGTGTGGAAGGCTCCGCCATCGCCACCATCATTGCCTTCGCGGTCGGTGGCAGCCTCGCCAGCGCCTTGGCCCTGGCAGGCCGTCTTCGTGTTTCCGTGCGCTTGCGTGATCTCCGACTGCATACAGCCACCATCAAACGAGTCCTGTGGATCGGCTATCCTGCGGCTCTGGAGCAAGCCTTGATGCAGGTGGGGTTCCTCGTCTATCTGATCTTCGCCGTGCGCTACGGCACAGCCGCCGTCGCCGCCTATTTCATCGGAGTCCGCATCCTGTCGCTGTCGTTCCTGCCAGGTTTTGGCTTCGGTGCGGCCGCCAGCGCGCTGGTCGGTCAGAACCTCGGCGCCAAACGCCCGGAGGAATCGGCCAACGCCGGTTGGATTGCCACCGGACTTTCCGTTTTGCTGATGACCGCCGGGGGCATCCTCATTGCAGTCTCTGCCGAACGCATCGCCAGCCTCTTTGTCGACGACCCGGAAGTCATCAATAACACCGTCTGGTTTATCTATATGTTGGGGATTTCGCAGCCCTTCATGGCGATCGATTTCACCCTCGGTGGAGCCTTGCGCGGTGCGGGGGACACCCGTTTCCCTCTGTGGACGGTGGTGGTCGCGTTCTACGTCGTACGGCTCGGCTTGTCGGCGCTGGTCGTTTTCGTCTTCGACCTCAGCCTTCCCTGGCTCTGGGCGACGCTGATCGGCGACTACTTCGTCCGTGCCGCCTTGAAGACCTGGCGCTTTCGCTCCGGACGCTGGGCCCGAATCCGCATCTAAGCCTCGGGAAACAACTCTTCAGAAGGATGGCTCGACCCGGACCTCGTAGAGCTTGCTCTGCGCGGGGGGGACACCGACTTCCCAGACGCGGCGATACACGAGCCTGAAGGTCGTGGTCCCCGGCGACAGACAGCGAAACGTCCAGACCGCGTCTCCGCCGGTGCCAACAGCCCCGGGTGTCGCGGAGGGCGCCGGAACGAGATCCGCCCCCTCGGATTTGAGGATGGAGGGGTCCGGCTTGGATGCCAAACCCCACGAAAATCCAGTCGACGGATTTGCCGGAAGCGCGACCCGGACTTCCTTCCCGACGGCACATGAGAGCGCATCGGCTTTCCCCGCCGCAGAGTTCGACGACGACCCACCGGCGGGGCCGGAAACCACCCCCGCACATCCCACGAGAAATCCGCTCAAAAACAAGCAGGCTACCAAAATCTTCCGATGAATTTGCATGTCCCTGACCCACGCCATACTACGGCAGGGAACCACACAACAAGAGGAGTCGAAATGTACCGCACATGGAGCCACACACTTTTTGCCGCCATCGCCGTCCTGACCCTGGTCGCGTGCACCCAGAAAGGCGCGATCAAGGGGCGCCTCGAAGTCCCGGGCAGCACCGGCACCGAACCCGTTTCCATGGAGTGGCAGGAAGATACCTTCGACAACTCCGGCAAGCTGGCGGTATCCCTTCCAAGTGGCGAGTTGTTTACCGGCCGCTACCTGCAAATCACATCCACAAGCACCGCGGACACTCTCGGCACCGGCTTCGGTGGCTGGGGCGGTTGGGGACCTTATTGGTCAGATTGGGGTCCCTATGGCGGTCCGTGGATGGGTGGCGGCGGCTACTCGACCTTCCTGCAAAATTACAGCGGCAAAGTCATCTCCACCCTCTTCGGCAATCAAGGTGCCGTCATGCGCTGCCGGTTCCAACTCGCGAACCCGGAAGAAGGCATGCCCGGTGGCGGCGTCGGCGAATGCCAGCTGAAGAACGGGGACAAGATTCAGGCTCAGTTCTGAGCCAGCTTCACAACCGTTCTTCCCTTCCGCGGCGCCAGCGACGGAAGGGAAAGACCATCTGGCCCAGCAGTCCCTCCGGCACGGCCTCCTCGGGCGTCCCGTAGGCTGGTGGGCCCTTGCCTTCCGGCAGATAGAAAGTGCCAAAAAGAAGATCTCAGAGCGGGAAGATCGAGGCGAAGTTACAGGCCTCCCCATCCGCCACCGCATGATGCCAACGATGGAAAGCCGGACTCACCAGAACCTAACGCAGCGGGCCGAAAGTCCACGGAACGTTGGCATGCTGGAGCAGCGAGTAGAAGACCAGCAGTGGCACCCATGCCGCGAGCAAGAGCGGGCTGAACCCGAACAGCACCAGAGGAACAGCCTGCAAAAGACGGGCAAAAAGATCGTTCAGCGGGTGCACGCGCACGGCTGATAACCAGTCCACATCCTCTGAGGAATGATGGACCGCATGGATCGGCCAGAGTCCTGGCGCATGCAGCAGCCGGTGCGCGAGATAACCGAGAAGATCGGCCAGCAGGAAAAAGGAAAGAACCTGAAGCCATACGGGTAGAGTATCGACGAACCCGCGGGAGTTCAGGAAGGCCTCGAGATGCTCGGCAGAGGGGTGCACTCCCGCAGCCAGAGCGGCAACCACAACGCAGCATCCGATCACGACAGAGGTCAGCGGCTTGGTCACCAGAGGCGTGAAAAACCAGTAGATCGCATCGGTTCGAAAGCCTTTCCGAAAACCGCGCTGGCCCGCGACCGCTGGCTGCAGTCGCTCGAGCACAGCAAAAAAAGCACCAAAGCCGGCAAGGCCCAGCAGGATATCCAGCGGCTCCATGGTTACAGAAGTATCATAAATCGACGAACTTCGTTGCATCGCCCCCCGCCCTGAAGGCATTCTGGGGACGCGCGCCTATGGCTGCAAACAATAAACTTTCAGGCTCTCGATCGAAACATCGCAAGAGAATGCGTCTGGGCATCGCTCTGGGCAGCGGCTCCGCTCGCGGATGGGCTCATATAGGAGTCCTGCGGGCCCTGCACGAGATGGGCATTTCTCCCGATATCGTGGTGGGCACCTCGGCCGGCGCGCTCGTCGGCGGCTCCTACGTTTCCGGACAATTGGATGCATTGGAAACGTGGGCACGATCGATTGGCAAACTCGACGTGGTTCGCATGATGGACATTGCACCAGCCCGGGGTGGTGTGATCTCGGGTTCGCGCCTCTTCGATGCGTTTCGTCGAATTGCCAGGGACGTAGAAATAGAAGAACTTCCCAAGGCCTTTACCGCAGTGGCAACCGACTTCGAAACAGGGCGCGAGATCTGGCTGCAGGATGGATCGCTGCACGACGCCGTGCGGGCATCCATCTCGGTGCCCGGCCTGTTCTCCCCTTTCTCCTATGATGGCGCCTGGTTGGTTGATGGCGGTCTCGTCAACCCGGTCCCTATTTCGGTATGTCGAGCACTCGGCGCGGATCAGGTCATTGGCGTCAACCTCAGTGGTGACCTCGCCAACCGCAATACCCAGCTGACCCAACCGGCTTCCTTCTTTGGCGACGATCCGCTCGCGCTCGAGGATACGCTTGCACGACTCCCACCCGCCCTGCGCGATCGAATCGAGGGCCCGGCTCGTTTCTTCCTCTCTCCGCGATCGTCGGAGAAGGAAAAGGCTCCGAGTTTTTTCGATGTAATCGCCGGCTCGATCAACATCATGCAGGATCGCGTTACCCGAAGCCGCATGGCCGGTGACCCCGCTGACATCCTGATCGAACCGCGCCTCGAAGGAATACGGCTGCTCGATTTCGACCATGCGCGCGAGGCCATCATGGAGGGACATGCAGCCACCGAACGCATGCGCTCGGCACTCGAGAGCCTGGTCGGCCCTCAGGACGCGGGCTGAGCCGCGGGTTGAGGTACCTGCCGCGACAATGCTTCGGCGGCAAACAGAATCAGCACAATCCAGATCAGATCCGCCATGAGAAGGTGAATCACCTGCAGCCATACCGGAGCAAGCAGCCATAGGTTCAAAAGCCCCAGTGCCATCTGGCCGAAAAAAAGCGCCAGCAGGTAAGAAGCCCAGCGAGATGCGCGGGGTGTATTCACCGCCATGGTCGTGGGCCAGATCGTCGCGAGGAGCAGAACGCCGGTGGCCAGTGCCATGATCGGATGCCAGACCCGCAAGCGCACAAAAAGGTGGGAATCCGGCGAGAAGGTCATCGCTGTCCCTGAAGCGAGGTCCTCGGCCGGGAAAAGCGTGTCGCCGAGAGCCGTCAGCGCTCCCGTCATGCCAAGTGCGGCCACCCAGAACAGAACAAAACCCAGACGGAGCCCCAGACGGCTGCGGAAGCTGAATGATTTCCCGCCTGAAGCCAGATAGGCAGTCCACGTCAAAACCAGCAGCAGGACGTAGGTGTTGAGAAGGTGGCCACCTACCCACCAGCCGCGCGCCAATTCCTTGTTGTCAGCCACGTATTCCAGAAGAACCAATCCGGCGCCCAGCAGGGCTTCAAGCAGCATCACCACCAGAGATGCCCATGCCGCGCCGCGCACTGGTGAGCCCGCCGGATAAACGCGGCGCGCGCCCCAAACCAGCCCGACAACCAGAAGGAGGTCGACTCCACTGGTCGCTCGGTGCCCAAACTCGATCAGGGTTTCCCAACCCGGGGAGAGCGGCACGACCTCTCCGTTGCAGAGCGGCCAATGACTTCCGCATCCAGCACCCGACCCGGT
>DLYX01000486.1 GCA_003447545.1 Deltaproteobacteria bacterium
GCAAGCGCGGTGACGGCATCGCGGCCGACCAGTTCGGATTGTTTCCATCCGAAGGTCTCTACCGCGGCCCGGTTCATGAACGCGACCCGTCCTTCCTTGTCGATCCCGAAGAGGGGAAGGGGGAGCGATTGCATCGCCAGGTCCATCGAGATGCGGGCCGAATTCTGCTCGGCGGGCGCGGACGATTTTTTCTCGGCTTCAGTCATTGGATGGATGTCGGGAAGGGCGGGATACTTGCGCCGGATCGCCGGATCGCCCGATGCTATCCGGGATGACTTCTGGTGGAAAGAAGAAAGATAGGCCTCTGGAGATAGGGATGAAACCGCTTGCCGCGGGGCTTGCTGCCCATAAAAGACCTTGATTTGCTTGCGGTAGCGGTGGGAATCGCGCCCTCGATGTAGCGTCTGCGTTACTGGAGCAGGTCGGTCGTCTCAAAATAGACGATGCTGTACTCTTCGCATTCGTGGCAGAGGAGCCTTGCGGTTCGATACCGGTGGCCGGCTTCTTCGCGGCTGCCTTCGCCCCGGAGTTCCTGAAATCCGCCACAATGGCAGAACCGTCCCCGGAGGTGGTCGTCCATTTCATCGTAGGACCGGATATAGATGGCGTTTTCGAGACTGGCACCGGCGCGCTCGAGGGCCTCGCTTTTCGCTTGGGATTTTTGCCGGCGTTTCCAACCCATGGCAACGATCGCGGCGGCAATCGCTGCCACAAAAAGAAGATTGATCACGTGGGGGACGACTACCTCGGGTGGGTGTGATAGTCGAGACCTCCATGGCCGACGGCAAGACCGCAGATACCGACTTCAAGAACCTCGAGGATTACCTGCCTTATCTCTACCGGCGGCATCCGTGGCACGGGATTCCCATCGGAGACGAGGCGCCCGAGCGGATTACGGCGTTTATCGAGATCGTTCCGACAGATACGGTGAAATACGAGCTCGACAAGCGGACGGGATTCCTGAAGGTGGATCGGCCGCAGAAGTTCTCCAACGTATATCCGAGCCTCTACGGCTTTATTCCGCAGACATATTGCGGCGATGAAACTGGCGCCTATTGCGCCAGCCGGACCGGGCGCGACCGTATCGAAGGGGATGGCGATCCTCTCGATATCTGCGTCTTGAGCGAGCGTGATATTTCGCATGGCGATATACTTTGTCAGGCAATTCCGATCGGCGGCCTTCGGATGATCGACGGCAAGGAAGCCGACGACAAGATCATCGCGGTCCTCGAGGGGGACGCGGTCTACGGCCACTGGCTCGATATCGAGGAGAGCCCGCACGAGTTGGTCGAGCGGCTGCAGCATTATTTTCTGACTTACAAGCAGGTGCCCGGGGAGGGCGAGGCGGAGGTCGAAATCACCGACGTCTACGGTCGCGAGGAAGCCCACGAGGTGATTCGTCGCAGCCAGAGGGACTACGAAAATAGCTACGGGCATATCAAGGCGGCCAAGGCCCGCCTCGCGCGCCTCTAGTCTCGAATTCGCAAGGTCCTCGAGATCGTCTGGACCCTTGGCGTCGCGACGGTCGTCAGCTCTCGGGTGCCGGCCACCCGGGGCTCAGACCTCCAGCTTCGCCCGGATATTCGTGCTGTCGTAGAGGCCCTTGAGCTCCTCGGCCATCGCCTCGAGCGCTTCTCCGTTGGGTGGAAGCGTTGCCTGGAGGTGGACATAGAGATGGCCACGCTCCTTGGTGCCGCGGCGGGTGGCACCCTTGCCGGGGAGTCGCAGTTTGCCGCCGTTGGCCGAGCCTTTGGGGATTTTCAGAGTGACGGGTCCATCGGGGGTGGGGGTGATCACCTCGGCACCCTGGATCAGTTCATGCAGAGCGACGGGCAGGTCGACGTGCAAATGATCGCCCTCGCGACGAAAGAATGCGTGCGGTCGCACCTTGAGCTTGAGATAAAGGTCACCGGGAGGACCACCGTTGGCGCCCGGGCTGCCCTTGGCGCGCAGGCGAATCTTGGTGCCCTGGTCGGCTCCGGGCGGGATCGTGACCTGCAGCTCTCCCATGCCCTGCAGCTGCAAGCCGACTTTGCCGCCGCGCACGGCGTCGAGAAAATCAATCGTGACATTGCCTTCGGCATCCGAGCCCCGCGTCGGGCCCTGGCGACCGAAACCGAAACCACCGAAGCCACCACCGCCCCGTCCGGAGAGCCGTCCGAGGAGGTCGTCGAGATCGAAATCGCCGCCGAAATTGGAGAAACCACCGGGTCCGCCTGCAGGGCCGCCGGCGCCGGGATGACCACCGCCCCAACGTTGTTGCGCCCGAGCCTGATCTGGCTTGAAGTTGGGGTCGAGTCCCGCGACACCGAATTCGTCGTAGGTCTTGCGCTTGGCCTGGTCGGAAAGAACCTCATTCGCGAAGGAAATTTCCTTGAACTTGTCAGCCTTTTCCGGGTCGTTCTGGTTCACATCGGGGTGGTATTTCCGCGCCAGCTTGCGGAAGGCTTTGCGGATCGCGTCATCATCGGCGTCGCGCTCGACCCCGAGGGTCGCATAGAGGTCTGCTTTGGCCATCACGTGGGTTGTAACCACGAATCGGTCATCTGCAATGGGAAAGGGGCTTTCTGTGGGGTTTCGGACCATGCGCGGCTCTTGTAGGGAAAGCCGACAAAGCTGCTTTGGAGCGGCACCGGACAGGACCAGGAGAGCAGAGCATGGCAAGACTCGAGGGAAAGAAAGCGGTGGTAACCGGAGCGGCAAGCGGGATCGGTCGGGCGAGCGTCCTGCGGTTTGCGCAGGAGGGCGCCTCGGTTCTGGCGGTCGATGTCGCCGAGGAGGGTCTCCGGGAGACGGTAGCGATGGCGCAGGAGGCCGGCGGTGTGGCCGAGGCGCAGGTTGCCGATGGCGGCTCCGAGACCGACGTGGCCGGTATCGTCGAGCAATGTGTGGCGAAGTTCGGCCGCCTCGATGTCTTCTATGCGAATGCAGGCATCGGGGGCCCGATGAAGCCCTTCTGGGAGATGACGGCCGATGAGTGGGAGCCCGTCGTGCGGGTCAATCTGATCGGCCCTTTTCTCGCGATCAAATACGCATCTCTCGCGATGCGCGACACCGGTGGTGGGTCGATTATTTGCACGGCATCGGTCGCCGGCTTGCGCTCGGGTGCAGGTCCGACCCCCTATAGCGCGACCAAGGCCGGCGTGATCAACCTGGTGCAGACCACAGCATCCCAACTCACCGGGCTCGGGATTCGGGTCAATGCGATCTGTCCGGGCCTGATCGAGACCGGCATGACCCAGCCAATGTTCGATATGGCTCGCGCGGGGGGCAAAGGCGACCGCATCGGGCAGCTCAACCCCCTGCAGCGAGCGGGGGAGCCGGGGGAGGTGGGCCACGG
>DLYX01000359.1 GCA_003447545.1 Deltaproteobacteria bacterium
TTTGACCGGAATTCGGTGGTCGACCGTCCGGCACCCGGGTGGTGGCGGGTCGAGGTTCATATCTCCCTGCATTTTACGCGCATCGGCTGGCGTCATGGTTTCCAGTGGTGCACTGCCTTTCGCCACGAGGGTGCAGAGCAGTTGAAAAGCGGGAAGGAGCTTCCTGTCTCCTACAACTTGCTGGGGTTTCCCGGATAGCCGGAGCAGGAGCCAGCGGGGGGCGCGAACCAGAATCGAGACGAAGGTCAGAACCAGAGATTGCATGGTGCCGCACGGTATATTGACTCTCCCGAGAGGGCAAAGAGTCGTCTCCCGCCTCGATACTCGTTAGGGTCGGGTGGGAGAGCTATGGAAAATCAACTAAAATTCCCCCGAGCCCCCGTCTTTCCCGAGGATCCGCGATTGATTCTCTCGGATGATTTTCTCCAGAATCCGCACCCCATGTTGCGGGAACTCCGGGAGAATCACCCGGTTGCGAGGGTTGGAGATACCGGTGTGCATCTGCTGAGTTCGTGGGCGATCATCGTCGAGGCACTGGGTCGCGAGGAGGACTTCTCGGCTAATTTGACCGGAGTTCTTCTGCGAGATGTCGACGGCACGCCCACGACATTCGATCTGCCCGTCTCCGCCGGCACACAAGTCATTGCGACGGCCGATGAGCCGGCACACGCCCGCCACCGGAATTTGGTCCGTGCTCGGCTGCTCGAGCGTCAGATCGCCGCCATGGAGCCCGAGATCCGCGCGTGGGTGCGATCGAACCTGCGCACGCTGCTGGATGCCGGCGGGGGGGATTTCGTCCCTTTGGCAGAAACGGTTCCCGCTCGTGTCATTGGACATCTCCTCGGCTTGCCGGCCGAAGACGTCGATCAGCATCGGCAATGGGCAATGATGGGTGGAGAGATGCTGGCCGGCGATCTTGACCTCCAGAGAATGCAGGGACTGGCCGAGGATACTCTGGCGATGGCCGTTTACCTGAGTGAGCATCTGCCGGCGACAACATCGCCCTCTGCGTCAGACGATCAGGCGCCGACCTTGATGGAGCTGTTGGCCGGAGGAGTTGCTTCCGAGGCGATCGATCCGACCGAGGCGATCGGGATTGCAATCGTCATGTTTGGCGCCGGTGGTGAATCAACCAGCGCACTGCTTGGGTCGGCGATTCGTCTGCTGGCGGAAGACCCGGAGCTGGCGGATGAGCTTCGTTGCGAACCGACACGGATCCCGGCTTTCATCGAGGAGGTCCTGCGGCTCGAGCCTCCCTTCAAATTCCACTACCGCTCGGTTCGTCGCGCCTGCGAGCTGGGCGGTTTTGCCCTGGAGGCGGGCGATCGACTCATGCTGCTCTGGGCCGCTGCGAATCGGGACCCGGCTGTTTATGACGAGCCCGAGCAATTGCAACTCGATCGAACCCATCCACGACATCATATGAGCTTCGGGCGTGGCGCCCATTTCTGCGTTGGTGCCCACCTTGCAAGACTTGAGGCGCGAGTGGTCCTCGAGGAACTTCTCGGCTCGACCAACGGGTTCCAGCTTGATGACTCGGAGAAGGTTCGGCATGCCAACAGTATTTTTGTTCGGCGATTGGCGCATCTGCCGATTCGCCTTCAGGCCGTCCGCTGAAGCGGCGGACTCTATCTCCCTCAGAGGTGCGGCAGGAGCTCTGCGGCGACTTGTGCCAGAACCTCGCGGCGGGCGTCGAATCCGGGCAGGAGCATGACCTGATCGAGACCGGCTGCATCAAGGTCGCGTAGCCGTGTCAGGAGTTCGTCGCGGGTGCCGATCATGCAAGTGGTCCGAAGAATCTCTTCCGTGAGAAAGCCTTCTTCCTCGGGCAGCACCCAGCAATTGTGGCCGGCATGAATGCGCTGGTGGCGCCGCTCGGCGGGGAATTCTGCGAGCAGCTTTGTGTACCGCGGCCACATCTCTTCGAGCAGAGCGGGAGGGGCGTGCCCGAAATTACGGAATTGCTCGTAGGCATAATGAATACTGGCCATGGCCATGGCGCCACACTCGCGTTTGACCCTGTCGGAGTCTGCACGCTCGCCTTCGTGGAGGACCGTAATGGTGGTCAGCGCGGTTGTGTAGAACTGATCCCGATCGATTGTCCGGCCCGCCTCGGTCGCTCCCGCTTCGATCATCTGCCAGAGGAACTCGAGGACAGCCAGGTCCGGGGGCAGAGAGAGCACAGCACCGTCGCCGTATTTCCCTGCCAGGCCGAGGGACCTTCGCCCGAACCCCGAGACGTAGAGTGGTATCGGATCGCTGAAATTGACGAAGCCGTCCTCGGGCATGATGTGCCGGATCGGCCGGGCTTGCTTCGCGCCACGGGTCAACGGCCCCATCATGGCCTCTTCGCCGCGCAGGAGCGGCTTTATGGACTCCAGGTAATGATCAAACTCGCGAATGCGGTGTGGGGGTTGTCCCATGGTTCGCATCGCCGTGTTGCCGGTGCCGATTCCAAAAAAAGTCCGACCGGGTGCGAGCGCGTTAATCGTCGCAATGCCGGCCGCATGGACAGGTGCGGGTCGTGTCGCAGACACCGCAACACCGGTGCCGAGCTGAATTTTCGTGGTCTGCGCGGCTGCGAGCGCCAGTGTCGCGTAGCAATCCGACCAGAGCATTTGGCTGTCGGCCATCCAGGCGTGGGAGAAGCCCAGCTTTTCGGCCTCGACGACGGTTTCGATGTCTCCGATATGAGAGGCAACACAGACTCCGATTTGCATGGGGGCAAGTTTAGCTGGGATCCGACGGAAGGTCGACGGAGCGGCCCCGGCGCAGCAGCCAATCGAGCATCGGTTTAGCCATCCGGGCCGTGGGATCTGCGGAATCCCGAAAATTGATATGATCCCGGCTGTCGCGGAAGGCCCGGTCGGGAAGTGTTCGATGCAAGTCGAGAAATTCGCCGTCGCGACCGCTGGCGGCGATCACCAGAACCAGAAGCAGTCCGAGCAGGACCCCGTGCATTCCACCCCAAAGAAGGAAGTTCCAACCAGCGCCATGCCATAACCCGCCCATCAGCATCGTGATCAGAAGGTTGCTGCCGGTTCGGAAACTCCCACCCCGGTTGCCGCCCAGAGGGATATAAAGATAATCGCGCAGCCATCGGGACAGGGTGATCTGCCAACGGCGCCAAAATTCAGTGGGGTTTCTGGAAAGATAGGGTTCCTCGAAGTTCTTGGGGAACTCGAATCCAAGCAGCAGAGCGATGCCGCGGGCCATATCGGTATAGCCCGAAAAGTCGAAATAGATCTGGAAGGCAAAAGCTTAGATCGCGAGTAAATGAAGCGGTCCGCTTGTGATACCCGGATCGGCGAAAATCGGTTCCACGAGCGGCGCGAAGAGGAAATCTCCAAGGATGACTTTTTTCAGCAAACCGGATGCGATCAACCAGATGCCGCGTCGATTTTTCTCGGTGGTGATCCGGGCAGGCGCTGTTAACTGAGGCAGGAACTCCTGTCCGCGCAGAATCCGCCCGGCGATCAATTGCGGAAAAAAGCTGACGAAAAGCGCATAGCGGGCGAGAGTAGGCGGCGCCTCGATAGATATCGACATGCAAGCCAATCAGCTGAAAGGAATAAAAAGAGATCCCCAGAGGCAGAAGGAGGTCTGATAGCGGCAGGGGACCCTCGGCGAGAATTGTGGTGAAGGGAAGCAGGGCACCCAGGAGAAAGGCGGCATATTTGAATGTCGCCAGAATGGAGAGAGTAAACACCAAAGATGCGATCAGCCACGCGCGGCCGCTCCCCGGTCGTCCAGCGCTTTTGTCTTGTTGACGCCTCATGCGGCAGAGAAAAAAGTAATTGACTCCGATGTTGAAGAGCAGGAGCAGGAGATACTGCGGAATCCAGAGGGAGTAGAAGATCAGACTGGCTGTCAGAAGCCAGCCTGTGCGCATCTTCCCGGGCAGCAGCCGATCCCCGGCCAGGACGATCAGGAGGAACGCGGCAAAGATGAGCGTCGGGAAGAGCAAGGATCAGGCTTCCGCGACCGCTCGTAGCGCCAATGCCGGCCCGCTCGGATTCCTCTGGCAAGGCACCTCGATCCCGGAGGCTTGGCGGTCGGTGCCTGTCCTGCCGCCCGGCAGGAAGGTTTTTCTCGGATAATCTCTATGGGTCGACATGCTTCGCGTACTCTCTGTTCCTGCGGAGTCGCCGTAACCATAGAGCGGATTGAAATTCGACGAAACTCCGTTCGCTCGTTGATTCCGGGACCGTCCCCCTGTGATAAGGGCTTGGCTATGAGGAGAAATGGTCTTGAACGGAAGCTCCGCTGGCGGGTTTTGGGTGATGCGGTCCCGTTGCGTGTTTGGCTGGCTGCGATCTTTTTTTCCGTAGGTGCCGTTGCCTGTCATTCTACGCCCAAGGTTTTTCCCATTCCCGGACCCTCGGAATGGAAGCCGGAGGGCTGTCGTCCGGTGAGTCGCAGCGAGTCCGGGATCGAGGGGCGCGGTATTTGGCGCAATCTCCATACGGATAGTCGCAACTCGGACGAGGTCTCCGTGGTCCTCTCGCCCGAATTTTCCCCGGGTTGGGTGGCCGAGTCGTCGATGTGGAACGCTTCCGGTGTTGTTTTCGATCGCTTCAGCAATGTTTATTTTACCCCGCTTTTTCCCCACGAAAATGTTGTCTTGATTGGTCTCGACGGCAAAACCGGGAATCGCCTCTGGGCGATTCCGGGCAAAGGTAACCGTGTCGGCGCGGGTTCGCCGATGGTTCTGGACGATCCGGATCGTCCAGGTGAGGAAATCATCTACCTCGGGCTTCAGGACCGAGCATTGGCCGTCCGCACTAGCGGCGAGGTCGTCTGGGACGTCCCGACGGGGCTCTCCCGAACGCCGAGCAACAGCATGAGTGTCTTCGGGGTCAACTATTCGGCCCGTGCCGATGCCCTGGTGGCGGTCGCTGCCGACGGGAGCATTTATGTGCTGGATCGCAAGACCGGCAGAAAGCTCCTGAGCGCACCGCAGGCCCTTCCCGGGGCACCGGGCGTGGCCCGAACGCTCGCCGCCGAGTTGACCCCGGAGTTGTCCGCAAAGGTGGCCGCGATTGTTTCGCCTTTTCTGAATTTACCGCCCGGTCTCGAATTCGAAGACGTTCTTCATATCATTTTCGGCGAAGGTGTCGTTGTTGCCAATTTCTTCGCTATCGATTCCGACACGGGCGCGATGTATTTTGCGGCGACGGCCCCGGATGAAGCGGACGGTGTGGTCGACGGGGTCGCTGCTACAGGTGCTCTCTACCGAATGGACCTGGTTCACGACGACGGCAAAATTGCCCTGCGAGAAACCTGCCGCAAGACATTTCGTGGAGGTTCGGCGTCGACGCCGGCGCTCCGCGCGGATGGTGAACGGGTGTATGTTGCGGATGCCGAAGGCAGAGTGCTGGCCCTGAATTCTTCGTGCGAGCAACTCTGGGAGGTCGACACCGGCGAACAGGTGCATGGTTCGATTGCCGTGAGTAGCGACAAGGGGGAGCTTTATGCTTCCTCGAGTCGCGCGATTACCAAGATCGTCGACCGAGGCGATCGCGGGGAACTCATCTGGCAAACGCGCCCGGATGCATACGATCTTGGCCCCTTGCAGGAGACGATCAACGTGCAGATGCTCACAGTCGCGGCCAACGGAATTGCTTTTCAGGGTGGCGCGGGCGTGAGTCGTGAGGGTGCCCGCGTGCCTTTTCCTCTTCGCACAGGGATGGGTTTGCTTGATCGCGACACCGGTGAGGTGCTGTATTTTTCCGACGGACCTGACGAAGCGGTGAGCGTTGTCAGTATTGGTCCGGACGGAATGATGGTGATTGGCGATACTCCTTTTCGCCGCGCATTTGTGCGTGCGATACGACCCTCGATGACCGAGCCCTTGTCGGGTGGCGTGCATAAATGGACGACAGCCCGTCCCGATCTGATCGTGCGGGATGCTGTTTGCGCGGCCGAGTCTCGGCTGGCGAATGCGCGGGCGAATGAAACCCTTTGTCCGGAATCCAGTCGAGACGAGGAGTTTCTAGTGCAGCAGCTTTTGGCGCAGGCCGCCTTGCATGCCGATCACGGTGTGATGGCCTCGTCGATCGCACGTCTACAGAAGGCCCCCGAGGTCTCTGGCCTGGCAAATCTTTGCGCGCGTCTCGCGGAATCCGGGTCCGGGGGCCCTGCCTGATTCAGCTTTTCGGCTGGAGTTGGTCGAGCAGCAGGGCACTGTCGAGGATTTCCCAGACTTCGGTGATCTGTCCAGCAACCATGCGCGCAAAGAACGCATATTGATTCTCGTAAGGGCGGCCGCCTTTGAGTCGCCCACGGATGGTGGCGAGGCAGGAGGCATTCCCGTGGCTGACCGCAATCAGCGCCGGCTCGAGCGTCAGGCTGTTTGCCTCGTAAACGGCGGCGGCGCCTTCGCGCAGGAATTCCAGAACCGCTGTCGCACCTGAAATTGGTTTCTGTTGTGCGAAGGGCGGCAGGTGCCAGACCACCTCCGGGTGCAGGACCGCTGCGAGCTCAGCTTGGCGGGCGCAAACCATATCCTGCAGGAAATTCCTGAATCTTTCCTCGTCCCGAGAGTCCTCATCGGAGTTGGCATGGAGGCTGGATGTTCTCGTTTTCATGGCATCTGACGAGAGTTCATCGCAAGGCTCTCGTCCCTATATTTCAGTCGTTGGCCGGCGGCCTGGGTTCATAGAGGCGGCCGTCGAGGTCCTGGGCAGAGAATCGCGGCGCCTGCAGTTCAGCGGTCGGAGGGGCCTCTTCGGCAGTTTCGCGAGCCAGATCGGCAAAGATCGTCATCCAGCCGGGCAGGGTCCATTTGCCGAAGTGGGTACTGGCGCCCTCGTAGTCCTGCAGCGCGTATTCCTCAGGTGTCGTCACATAACCTGCATAGGCATTGGCGTAACCGGCGACGATAACATCACGAACGCCTATCGATTCGAGTTCGGCAAGCAGGGATTCCTCAACTCGCTTGCCGGACATTGTCGTCATTTCATGCGGGATGGCGGCAATGGCGACTGAGCCGATAATGCAGAGTTGGGCCGGGAGGATCTGCGGTGTCCAGGGTTTGGGGTCGGTCAGGCCGTGGGGGTCCATCTTGCGGATCATGCGCAGGTTTGGATTGGGGTCTTTGCCCAGCGGCAGTTTTCGCAGCCCGCGGATGCCCAGCACCCGATGTTCTGCCAATTCCATGACCGTCACCTTTTCGGCATGGGTCGCATCATGTTGCTTTTGTCGCAGCCTGGCGGCTTTGCTGCGCGGCACGAGACGCCATAGCGGGCGAATTTTTTGGGCCAGACTCTGCAGGAAAAGGAGCTTGCGCGGCAGACCGGGGCCTTCGTCGGTGCCAAAGAACATGGCCATGCCGAGCTTGCCGGGGGCCGTTCGTCGGTCGGATGCGCCGTCAACGAATTGCGGGTCGACCTCGATGGCGGCGAGGTCCCGGTATTGGTGGCGGGCTATCAAGCGAGCCTCAAGAGGGGGTTGTTGTTCGGCGTTTCCGAGGATTTCCTCGGCCTTGGCTTTTTGCAGTTCGCCGCTGTAGCGAGCGCTAGCGTCGTCGTCGGGGTACATGCCCCGAGTCCAGGGCTTGCCCGGATGCTCCTGAAAGTTCGGGGTGATATCCCCGGTCGTGGCCTGCGCGAAGGCGCCCACAAAGCCGGGGCCCTGCGTGTCCTCCAGAAGTGTTGCCGCGTAGCCCTTGTTATCGAAATGGACTTTTCGGTTGTCGCTATGAACGCTGGTGCCGTGGATGCCGAAGAAGTTGATCGTCCCGAGACAAACGCCCTCGGCGGTATCGAATCGCAGCAGTTTCATGCGCCGGTCCACGCCCAGATGCCGATTTTCCCACGTGATTTTTGGCGTCTCCGGATTCCGGTTCCAGGATAGTGGGGAACGGTTGAAGGCAACGCGTGCATCGGCGTCGAATTCGCTTTGCGCAAAGCGCACTTCCCCCGCGCACCTTGTCGCCCAGGCTTCCCGAATGGCCTCGACGATTGTCGCAGTGATATCCTCGAGAATTTCCGGAGAGAACCCCGGAGCTTCCATCGCATAGAAGGGGTAGGCCGAATAGCCTCCCGGCGCGCTATGGGTATGCGTGGCGAGCAGCATCAGGTTGCGACGCTCGATCCCGATGTCGGGATGTTCGGTGGCGAGTCGGTCGACGACGGCATCGTTGATGGCATGGCTGATGCAGAGCAATTCGCAGCTCACGATCACGATCGTTTCGTCGGTTGTCTCGAGCAGGAACGCTCGAGCATGCACGGGCGTGGCCGATTCTTCCACGAAGTTGCTCGGGACGCCCCAGCCAAACATACCAATGCCCGGGACCCTTACCGGGATTTCCTTTTTGGATACGCCGATCTGCATCTTCCTACCTTGCCTCTTTCCGGGGCGAGATGCGAGTCGGCTTTCAGGCGCGGCTCAGTCTTCGATCGGACGCAGTCGAAAAAGGCGAATATTACGATCTGTTCGTTTTTCGTAGACGAACATCATGGGCAGGATCCGGCGGACCTCATCCCAGATTCGCGATTTCTCTTCATCGTCGAGCATCTCGGCCCGGGCTCGAAAGCTTTTTCCCTGCACCTGAATATCCACTTCCGGGTTGGCTTCGAGGTTGTAGCGCCAGGCCGGGTGCTTTTCCTGACCCATGGCACTTGCGACGACCAGAAGCAGCCCTTCATGTTCGATTGCGGATAGATGCACCGAACGCTTCTTTCCGGTTCGGCGGCCCTTCATCGTGATGGTGACCATGGGCATCGCGGGCGGCCCAAAAGATGTCCACCTTCCGTTGCTGAGGCGGTAGAGGATCGGATCGATGCGAGCGGCGACGTTTTTGATCCACCAGGTGAAGGCGGGCGAGGTGATCACACGCACCATTCGGCTGTCTTCTGGTCTTGTCTCCGAGCTCATGATTGGTCCATTTCCCTTCGGGTGAGTTGATCCCGAACAGCCAAGCTCTGCAAGGCGTTACGCCAGAAAAAGAGCCAATCGGATTTTGGCTCCGCGGTAGAAGCCCGCACGGTGGCATGGACAAGATTGGAGAGCAGAATCCGCTCGCGATCAGTCTCGCATCGCGAAGTCCGACAGATGGTTGCTGGCAGCGTGCTCAGGTTTCGAAGATCAGCTGCCCCGATTTGGAGCGTCGAGACGCCGCCTCCCCGCGCCGACGCAGATGTTCGAGGTGCGCGTAGGTTTCGCTTTGAGCCATCGAGCCCCAGCTTCGTTTGCGAAATAATTGCTCCGAGAAGGCCTCGACGCTGGAGGGGCCGATATCATGTCCGATGTCCCGGATTTTGCCGAGACGCTCCTGATGATGTTCCTTGATCGCGACGCAGCGACCGGCAAGGTCGGGAAAGGGATGACCGTGCGCCGGAAGCGCCTGGTCCACATGTGGAATTGCGGCGGCACGATCCAGAGATTGGAAGAATGCCTCCAGAGGATCCTCTTCCAGTGAGAGACCTGAAATATGGGGCGTGATCGATGGGAGGACGTGGTCTCCGGCCAGAAAGAGCCCCTCCTCAGGACAATGCAGGCAGATATGGTCGTTGGTATGTCCCGGCGTGTGCATGATGAACCACTCCCGGCCACCCAGGCGCAGACGATCTCCGGCCTCGACAGGCACCGAGATATCGGGAAAGCGCATCGCCTTGCCGATCAGGCGGTTCAGGTGCATCTGCAAGCGCCAGCGCAGGGGCGGCCGTGGTGGCTTCGCGCCCCAGGGTGTGGGTCCACCCCATCGCGGAGGGGCAACCGGCATCGGGTTGCGCTTGTCCACGGGCCGCAAGGTGGGGGAGCCGTCTGGTCCGTAGAGTTCGGGATGCGGAGGATGGACATCGGCGGATGTCGCCTCTTCTCCCTGTTGGGCATGGAGGTCGCAGACCGAGACCTCAGGCGTCTGGTCGCGTGAGGATCCCAGCGAAAAGGCCCGGTGCGCGACCACTTTGGCGCCGGATTCGCGAACGATCTTGCCCGTGCCGCCGAAATGATCGCCGTGGGAATGGGTGATGACGACGGTATGAATATCCTTGACCTTTAGATCGGCCTGTTTGAGCCGGTCTTTCAGGGCCGCGAAGGAAGCCGGCGTCGGGAGACCCGGATCGACTACCGTCGCTCCTTGATCGTCCAGCAGTGCGTAGCAGTTCACATGCCCCAGTCCCGGCAGGGAGATGGGTAATTCCATTCGGACCACGTTTGGAGTGATCTCGGTGATCTCGGTTCGTGCGGATTCTTGTTCCTGTCGGTGCGCCATCTGGGAAAGAACCCTATCGATCTCCCGGCGGGATCGCCAAGAGAGCGTCTCCGCTCGTCAATAGGGCTCGGCAGGGTCGATCTCAGCGCGGTGCGAGGTCGCGCACCGTCTGGCGCAGATCGTCGGTATGCAAAATAGCCAGTGCCGGGGTGTCGATGCCGTTATCCTGAAAGCGTTGGATATGTTCGCGGCATTGGTCGGGCGATCCGCTGATGATCAGATCGTCGACGACCTCTTCGGGTATCGCCTCGAGTGCGGCCTTGCGATCGCCTTCCTTCCATAGCTTCCACATATCGGCTAGCTGCTCGCCGCGTCCCAGCCACTCGTGGAAGGCCGCATAGACTCCCACATTCAGATAAGCAGCCGCGGCATGCCGACCGATGGCGAGAGCCGTGGCGCGGTCTTCGGTGGGGAGCACAAAGAGACGTGCCACGATTTCCTTGCCGGGCCCGCCCTCATGCACGAAGGGCGTCACGGTCTTCACATCTTCTGCCGAGAGCCAGTTGAGGATAGCGCCATCGCCTTCCCGGCCGGCGAGGCGCAGCATGGGCTTGCGCAGGGCTGCCAGCAGGATTGGCGGTTGTTGCTCCAGCACGACTCCGGATCGGAACCCCCGCACATGGAAGCGATCGAAGGATTCATTGACTTTTTCGCCCGCGAGAGATTTGCGAAGGAATCGCACCATATCGCGAACCTGAGCGAGCGGTTTCTCGAAGGGGATGTCGTTCCATCGCTCGACGATGACATCCGAGGAAGTTCCGATGCCCATCACGAAACGACCGGGAGCAGCGTCGGCCAGCGAAGCTACGCATTGCGACATCAGGGCCGGCCCGCGGGTGAAGGCCGGGACAATAGCGACCCCGAGTCTTGCTTCCGGGACCCAGGCGGCGGCCAGAGCGAGAGGGGTAAATCCGTCGTGTCCCATCGCCTCGGAAGACCAGAAATCAGTATAGCCGAGGTCGAACATCTCTTTCAGCCAATCCTCGTGCTGGTGCAGAGGGATGCCATTCATCGGAATCGTCATGCCATAGCGCGCCATGCCCGAAGCATAGGTCGGAAGAGTGGGGGGAGGCAACCGGATGGGAGTACCAAGCCTCTCGGTATCCCGAGCCGTTCTATGCTAAGTGAGTTCCGGTGGGCAAGGAAATTTCATCTCTCGACAAAACTCGGATCCTTCAGGAGTTGCGGGACCGCGTGGCGGCTCAATTGGCCGCCTCGACTCGCTCGCAGCAGGAGAGTCAGGCAGGCGCCACGCATGCCGAGACGCGTGCGGAAGACCCCAAAGATATGCGTTCGACCGAGGCGTCCTATCTGGCGCGAGGCCTGGCCGATCGGGTGGCGAAACTGCGGCTGGCCAGAGCCCGGCTCGCGAGTTTGGAAGTCCCGCCCTTTGCGCCGGATGCACCTATTTCAGCGGGTGCTCTGATTGCGATCGAAGACGAAGACGGGGCAAGCCATCTGCATTTTTTTGCGCCTGTCGCGGGCGGCGAGAAGTTGATTTGCGAGGAGCAGGTGATTCACTCTCTGTCGCCCGAGTCGCCGCTTGGCCGCGAGGTTCTGGGGCGGGAGGCTGGCGAGGACTTCGAATTCGAAC
>DLYX01000031.1 GCA_003447545.1 Deltaproteobacteria bacterium
CCGTCCAGGGTATGGGCCTCCAGCTCTACCGGCGCAGCCTCGAGGTTTGCCTGACAAAGCATCTCGGCATGGGCGGGCAGGGGGGCTCGCAGGCCGATCACGAGCCCGATCGTGAGGAGGATCGCCTTCGCCCCGGAGACCGCCCTCGGTCCCGTTGTCCTCAGAACTTCCACGAAACGGCTAACCTCATGCGCCAGTCCGGGACGATCTGCAATGACGTCTCGTGACGATAAACCGGGATTTCTCCCAGGATTTCCAGCCCGAGTTGGCTGCCCAGCCGCCCGATAAGTCCGGGGCCGGCATATAGGTAGGTGAAAGCGGTATCGGTGAGCTTGCGCCCGGCTTGCTCGTCCTGCCCTTTTGAATCGCCGCCGAATATGGCCTGCAGCGCCACGGCGCCGTCATTTTCCAGCCACAGGTAATAGCCGAGACTGGTTCCGAACGAGAGTTCGTTGGCAAACCGGTACTGGTACGCACCCTTGGTGTAGAGAGTGTACTGGAAATCGGCGGATCCGAGGAATCGATCCCAGGTGCCGAAGAGTTCGGCTCCAATGATTCCGTTGACGTTGCCGGTACCGAAAGCGAGATCGTGACCGTGGATGCCGCTGGCATTTTCGGGGTCCTCGGAGTGTTGGGTGCCTGCATGGCTGGGCCGCTCGAAAGAGAATTCTTCCTCGGCCTCGTCGCCCTCGAGTTCCTCGGCGAGGAAGCGCGTATTGCCGCTCGGGACCGTGATTCCTCCGAAACCGGAGAGACGAAACAGCCCTCGTTCGTTTTGCAGGGAGACCGCCCGGATACGGCCCAGCAGCGAGATGTCGCCCAAGCCGGTTCTGGATTGTTCCTGAATGCCCCCATCGAAGCGACGCCGCCATTTTCGATGGAGGATCGGGATGGCAATTTGTGCATCGACCCAGTCGGCAAAGCGCCAACCGGCAACCACCTGCGTAATCGAGCTGTCGAGGAATTCGCCGGCCGGATTGGGAGCTTTTTCGCTTTCATCCATGAGCGTTCCGAAACGCGTAAATTGCTCCGATACGGCGATCCGGGGGCCGAGGCGTAGCTCGCCGAGTTCTTCGATGGTGTAGACCGCGCAAACATCGCAGGCGAGGCTTGCGGTCGTTCCGAAAGCCGCGAGCAAGGCGAACGCTCCAACAAGCACCTTCGCCGGAAAAAACCTCTGATTCAGCACATTTAAAGCCTAGCAGGCACTTCCCAAAGGGCGATGTGGCAACTCGTCGCAGGCGGCACTCCCGCGATTGGACAGGGCGCCTCCGAGGTGGCACGATCCCCACAGTTTGTCTGCTGCTCCCAGTCTTCCTCTCCGTGCTCGTCTGACCGCGTTTGCAGGGTTGCTCATTGGCGCGGGAACCCTCTCGGGTTTGCTGGTCTGGCAAGGCGTTCCGGAGGTCGGAGGCGCCCTCGCTGCGGCGGGTTGGGGCCTTCTCGTGGTCGCTCTCTACCACGTTTTTCCGCTCTTGCTCGACGCCTCCGGTTGGTGGCGACTTCTGCCGGCTGCAGAAAGGCCACAGCTGCGGCGGGTTCTGCTGGATCGTTGGATCGGTGAGTCGGTCAATACGCTTCTGCCGGTGATGCAGATTGGCGGGCCCGTGGTTCGGGCGCGGTTGTTGATGCGGGACGGGGTCGCTGGCCCTTTGGCCGGCGCCAGTGTGGTGGTCGACGTCACTCTTTTGGTGATCAGTCAGATCGTATTCACGATTTTGGGGATTCTGCTGCTCGTCCTCATTCTCGGCGGCGCCGGGCTGGTCGGGCCGGCATTGGCTGGAGTTGGCGTGATGGGCGCGGCGATTGGATTGTTCATCCTCCTTCAGCGACGAGGGCTTTTTGGCAAGATCACACATCCTCTGGCGAAATTCGCCGGTAGTTCGGCGCTCGCATCAGCGGCCGATGGGGCGGCAAGCCTCGACCAGAAAATCCTTGGATTATATAAGGATCATGCTGCTCTGCGAAGTTCGTTCCTCTTTCACCTCTGCGGCTGGATTGTCGGGACCGGAGAGGTCTGGCTGGCATTATATTTCCTTGACCATCCCGTGCCCCTGGTGACGGCCATGCTGCTCGAGGCCCTGGGGCAGGCCGTTCGGGCGGGTGCCTTTGTTGTCCCCGGTGCCTTGGGTGTCCAGGAAGGCGCATTCCTGCTGCTCGGTCGCACCTTGGGCATTCCACCGGAAACGGCTCTGGCACTATCTCTGAGCAAACGCTGTCGCGAACTGTTATTCGGTGTACCGGGTCTGGTCGTCTGGCAACTCTCGGAAGCCAACAGTTTTCTGGGGCAATTCAGACGAAACTTCACCAGATCAGATGAGGAATGACGAGGCCAGGTGCCCCTATGCTCGTAAATGCGCTGAATCGAGGCGGCCGTGCGGTAAAGCCTCTCCTGAGTCTGGACGCTGATACTCTGATCGCGGCTGCCAAACGCAAGACTCGGCTCGAAGACCTCGGGGATCCGGGCTTCCGTGAGCCATTGGATCGGTTGGTCGGTTCGCTCGACCGGGAAGCGCATTTGAGTTTGTTTGGTCGGATCGCCGCACGCAAGGATCTGGGCCGACTTCTCGCCAGCCGCCTCCGGATGGTGGACGACAGGCGGCTCCATCCCCAGATTGCCGACGAAGAGGTTCGTCGACCGCTGATTATCACGGGTTTTCCGCGGACCGGCACAACGATCCTCCACGCCATTCTCGCGCAGGACCCCAGGCATCGAGTGCCCTTGACCTGGGAAACGATGTACCCGTCGCCGCCTCCGCGGCGGGTCAATTACCATCGCGATCGACGCATCGGGATTTCGGCAGGTCAGCTTTCCTTGATGAATCGGCTATCGCCGGATTTCAAACGGATCCATCCGATCGGAGCACAATTGCCGCAGGAGTGTCTCGTCCTGTCGAGTATCGGGTTCGAAAGCTATCAGTTCCAGACGATGTACAATGTGCCATCTTATCAGAAATGGCTCGATGAACAGGATCTGCGGCGCTCGTACGAGGGACATAAATTCTTTCTGCAGAATCTGCAGTGGCGTTGTCCGGGAGACCGTTGGGTCCTCAAGGCCCCGGCACATGTTTTTGGCTTCGATGCGCTGTTCGCCACGTACCCCGATGCTGGCGTGGTCATGACACATCGGGCCCCGGGCGAGGTGATCGGTTCCTTGTGCAGCCTGACCGCTGTCTTGCGGGGTGCCTTCAGTGAGCAGGTCGATCGGCTTGGTGTAGGTCGCGAGATGACCGAACGCTTTGCCGAGGGCATGCGCCTGGCGCTGGAGGCCCGAGATTCCGGGCGCGTGCCGGCGGATCGGTTTCTCGATGTCGACTATCGCGAACTGGTGCGGGATCCACTGGCCGCCGTGCGGAAAATTTATACCCATTTCGGTATCGACTGGTGTCCTGAAGCCGCGGAACGCATGACCGAGTTTCTCGCGCGAAACCCCAAGGACAAACATGGGAAGCACAGCTACGCGTTGGAGCAATTTGGATTGGATCGCGAGCAAGAGGAAGAACGCTACCGCAGTTATGCGGAGCGCTTCGACCTCTGAACTTCCGGCCGAGGCCCATGTTTACCGTTTTCGTCAACGAGATCCGCATGCTGCTGAGAGACCGGTGGGGATTTGTCTTCATGATGCTGGCGCCGATCGTGGTGGCCACGCTGATCACCGGTGCTCGCTACGGGACGACGGAAAACCCGAAGGTTCTGATCCCCGTCGTGGATGAAGACCACGGGAGCGCTGCTGCGTTGATTGTGGAGTTGCTCGGAGCTCACGCCGACCCTCAGATCATGAGCCGTGAGCGCGCCGAGGCGCTCGTTGCGGTGGAGAATCGCGCTCCCGCGGCTTTGGTTCTGCCGGCCGGTTTTTCCGATCGACGCGAGGCAGGGTGGTCCAGTCAGGTGGAATTATTGACCGACCCGGCGAACGCGCGCGGGGTCGCTACGGTGCGGACGTTGCTTCTTCTGGTGGAAAAAGATGCCGCCGCACTAGAGGATCCGTTTGCTCAGGAAATGGTCGAGATGCGGGAGATCAATCTGACCGGGGACCGGCTCGAGCGGAAGTCCTATGAGCAGAATTTACCGGGCTTCGGGCTGATGTTTATTCTGATCGCAGTGGTGGTGACGACTGCGACCGGTTTTCATGCGGAGCGGACGCAAGGGACAATGGAGCGGCTTCTGGTGGCGCCGGCGGGGTTCAGCAGGATTATTCTGGCCAAGCTCGGGGTGCGTTGGTTGCTGGGGATGGTCCAACTATTCGCTCTGCTTGCATGGGGGCATCTGGTTTTCGGGATCTCGCTCGGGCCCTCGACGTTGACCCTGTTTCTCGTCTGTTTACTGGTGGCGATGCCGTCGGCGGGGTTGGGATTGGTGGTGGCGGGTGTAGCCGGCTCCCGGGAATCAGCTCTTCCCCTGGCGCTGTTTTCCGTCATTACCTTTGGCGCGATCGGGGGATTATGGTGGCCGCTCTATATCGAGCCCCCCTGGATGCAGTCGATCGCGCCTGCATTTTTCACGACCTGGGCGATGTGGGCGATGACCGATATCGTCTTGCGCGATCGTTCGCTCTTCGAAATGCAGGCGACTCTTTTGGGGCTGCTTGCCCAAGGAACTTTCCTGATCACGCTCGGGCTGGTTCTTTTTCGCTCACGCCACAGTCGTCGATGAAGGTTTTCCTCGCAATCTTCAGCAGAGAAACCTAGCGTGAGAGACGTGTCTGTCCCTCAAGAGGAGTATCGTCGTCGCGCTGACCGCCATGCGGCCGCGGAGCGCGCCGATGACAAGCTGCATCGCGGTATTGGCTGGACGCGCCTGCTGATTCTGATCGGGATCGTCGGCTTGTTGGTGGCTTTCTTTGATCAGGATCTGGCCGTGGGTTGGGTTTTGCTCGTTGCCATCGCGCTTTTTGTGGGGCTCACGGTTTGGCACCAGACGGTTGAAGCGCGGCTCGAGCGCAGCCGACGCGGGGTCGCCTTTCATGAACGTGCCCAGCGTCGCCTTGCCGGACAGTGGCGCGGTACCGGCCCTG
>DLYX01000235.1 GCA_003447545.1 Deltaproteobacteria bacterium
CGATCCTTCATGACCATCAAGGGTGCTCGGGAGAATAATTTACGTGACCTGACAGTGAAGATACCGAGGGAAAGACTGACCTGCATCACGGGTGTGTCCGGATCCGGGAAATCGACGCTTATGGAACAAACTCTGTTCCACGGATACTTGCGGCAACAGGGACAGGCGGCAGAACCCGGCGAGTGCGATGCCTTACAGGGTTTGGAAGGATTTTCCGAGGTTGTCTTGATGACGCAAGCCCCGGTCGGGCGTTCCTCGCGATCGAATCCGGCAACCTATCTCAAGGCCTGGGACGAAGTTCGGAAGGTATTCGCCGCGACACCGGCGGCGAAGGACGCCGGTATCAAGCCGGGTGCATTTTCCTTCAACGCGGCCGGTGGGCGCTGTGAAGAATGCGGCGGCATGGGCACAGTGACGCTGGAGATGCATTTCATGGCGGACTTGACCGTGGATTGCGAAGCTTGTGGAGGGCGACGATTCCAAAGGCACGTTCTGGACCTCCGCTATCGCGGAGTAGCGATAGACGAAGTATTGCGCATGACGATCGATGCGGCTGCGGAGTTTTTTGCGACGACCCCGCGAGTCGGGCGTCGTTTGGCACCGCTGCGAGCTGTCGGCCTCGGCTATCTGACGCTGGGTCAGCCGACATCCACGTTGTCCGGCGGCGAAGCTCAGAGAATGAAATTGGCCAGTTTCCTCGATTCCGGTGGTGACGGGGGCAAGCGACTTTTTCTCTTCGATGAGCCGACAACCGGTCTCCACCTTAGGGATGTGGCTCGGCTCGTAGGTGTTCTGCACGAACTCGTCGCCGAGGGGAATACGGTCGTGGTTGTAGAGCATAATACCGACTTCATCGCGGCCGCCGATTGGGTGCTCGATTTAGGGCCAGGCGGTGGAATCTCCGGTGGCTCGCTTGTTGCGGAGGGCTCCCCCTTGTCGCTGGTCCGGGCGGGCACGGGTGAGACGGCAAAGGCTCTGGCCCCCCTGTTCACGGATGCGCTGACTAACGATCGCCCATGATACTGCGGCTCGCAGGCCGCGGTGCCAGCTGAACTTCGAGGAGCTTTTCCTGGGGGCCTCTGTAGCGTCGCTCGTAACGGGGCTCTGCAGGTGATGTCGGCGTTTCGTTGATGACGAAGGGAACCGGCATGAAGGTCGCAAAAAAGATGACGACTGTCGCCCAGGCGAGCGCGCGTCGTTTTCGATCCAGAGGTGTGTCCCGGTCAACTGTATCCGGGTGATCTACGCGAAGAACGAAAAAGAGCAGAAGGGCCCAGAGCAGCCAGCCGTTCCACCCTCCCGGAAGAAAGTAGAGGCTGATCAGGACGACCAGAAACCCGCGTGAGACCAGTCGGTGCCTGTCTCCGAGGAGCGCGTAGGCGACATGACCGCCATCGAGTTGCCCGACAGGCAGGAGGTTCAGGAAGGTGACAAAGAAGCCGAACCATCCAGCGACTGCGACCGGGTGGAGCATGACATCGACCTCATCGAGGTCGACGCCGAGAACCAGAGTGCCCATCAGGTCGAAGAGGAAGGATGTGCCCAGAGCAAAGGGAGCCTCCGCCCCGATCTGTCGAGGCAGAATCTCGGACCATGAAAGTCCTATGGCGACCGCCGGCAGTGCGATTACCATCCCGGCCCATGGGCCGGCCGCACCGACGTCGAAAAGTGCGGCGCGGTTGCGAGGCATCCCGTTCATCTTGATGAAGGCTCCAAATGTCCCAATCAGAAACGGTGGTCCGGGAATGAAATACGGCAAGGTGGTTTGAATGCCGTGCCAGCGAGCCAGCGAGTAGTGACCCATCTCATGACAAAAGAGAATGAGCAGAAGGGTGAAGGAGAAGGGGACGCCCAACGCCAGACTCTGGGGATCAGTGAACGGGTTGGCCCCTTGTTGAAATGCGCCAGCAGCGGTCGTGGTCAGCGCCGTCGCGATGAATAGCAGCCCGTGCAGCCACAGGGACTTTCGGGGGGCTTTTGCCGCGGCGGGAAGCGGTGGGGGCCGCAGCACTGACGGGAAAGGGGGAACGGTTTCGTGGTTCGGGGGATTCATGTGTCTTCACGATCAGTATAGACCCGGATGTTCGGGCAGGGAAACTCTTTAACCGGAGGGGGGTTCAGGAGCGAACCAGACGAGCCTCCGTCAGGAGACGCTCTCCCGATGCGATTTTCCCTCCAACCCTTCGAGGATGGCTCCCACAAGAAGGGGAAAGAGCAATTCGTGGTGCCCGGTAATGCGCAGCCCGGTGCCTCCCGAAGCGGTGGGGCGATTCACAACGTTGACTCCGGGCCGATAGTGGCGGATGAAATCCAGATCCACGGTGGTCAGCGGTTTTACCCGATGACCGAGATTTCTTGCCAGATTCAGGGCTTTGACAAACACCTCGGGCAAGATCACGGCAGAGCCGAGGTTGATATAGACGCCACGGGTCAATCCGGCGACGATTTCCGCCAACCGATGGAAGTCACGCATGGAAGACTCACCGATGGCCGCACCGTCAGCACTCGGGTGCATATGAATGATATCGGTGCCGATCGCTACGTGAACGGTGACCGGGATGCCAAGCCGCGCACCCGCGGCGAGAATGCTGCGGTCGCGGTGCGGGTAGCGTCCTCTGGCGATATGATTCCCCACGGCTTCGCCGATGCCGAGGCCGTTTCGAGCACCGAGCCGAATGGTTTTATTGAGAATCGCCCCCGTTTCGCGTGCCATCCCGAATTTACCCCGGTCGAGGCCCGGGCCTACGTCCTCGGAAGTTTTCCCGCTCGCAGCCATCTCGAAATCATGGATGATGCCCGCTCCATTCAGCGAAATCGAGGTCAGAATGCCGCGCTCCATCAAATCGATGATGATGGGTGAGAGGCCGACCTTGATGGGATGAGCGCCCATTCCGAGCGCGACGCTGCGTCCTTTTTTTCGAGCGAGCACGATCGCAGCCGCGGCCCGGCGAAGGTCTTCTCCCGCGAGGATATTGGGTAAGCGGTCCAGAAATGCAGCCAGGCTGAGGCCGGGCTCCAGCGGGATCGGCAGGCTCTCAATCTGTACTTTGCTCGGACGTTTTTGCAGTGGATAGGTGCGCGCCTTGCGAAGGTCGAGCCGAGGCCTCTCGGGAATCGGGTAGGATTTTTTCTCTTTGGACGCCTTCATGGCCGCAACCTCGATGCTCTAATCTGACTCGGGGAAAAGAATTCGGTCGACAAGCTCGCAGATCATATGCCCGACCAGAATATGGGTTTCCTGTATGCGCGCGGTTTCTCGAGAGGCCGAGACGTTGAGCAGAAAATCAACATGGTTTTTCATCGAGCCTCCGTCCCCCCCGGTCAAGCCCACAACGAAACAACCAGCATCGCCGCAGGCCTCAATCGCGCGTAAAACGTTTGGCGAGTTGCCGCTCGTTGAAATTGCGATCGCGATGTCGCCGGTTTGGCCGAGAGCTTCGACCTGTTTGGAAAAGATCTCCTCGAAGCTGTAGTCGTTGCCGATCGCCGTGATCGCGGAAGTGTCGACCGTCAGGGCGAGTGCGGGGAGCGGACGCCGTTCCATGCGGAACCGGTTGACGAATTCTGCGGCAAGGTGCTGGGCGTCCGCGGCACTGCCTCCATTGCCGAAAAACAGCAATTTATGGCTATTGGTCAGAGCATCGGCGCAGAGCCTGGCGACGCTCTCGATCGTCTCGCCATGCTCGTTGAGAAAAGTCTCTTTGACCCGGATGGATTCGGTGAACGCGGCGCGAATAAGATCCTGCATTACCGTGAACATAGAATTCCCGGGTCCGGGAAGCTACCCTGCGAGGAATTTTCACGAATCTTCACCGATCAACGCTTCGCTTCAGGGTAGCCTCGCGCTAGGAATGTAGGCATGTCACCCGAGGAAATGGTCTCTCGACTCGAACCTTTTTTTGCCGAGGCCGCCGGCGTATCCAGCGCGCGGATCGAAGGATTTCGCACTCTGACTGGTGGGGCGGTGAGGTCCGCTTTCGCGCTGGACCTGCACCTCTCCGGATCTCCCACTGTTCAGGAATTGGTTCTG
>DLYX01000134.1 GCA_003447545.1 Deltaproteobacteria bacterium
TCGGGCCCGGGACTTCCTCCCGACGATTGATGAAGGTACACCCAAACGTCTTCACCCCGATCGCGACAATATTTTGAATTCGATCATCGTAAGTCCGTGAGACGTTGAGGAGATCGTAGATCTCCTGCGAATGGGACCAGGTTTCCATATAGCGGGCTGTCGTAAACATCCGCACACCCATATCCGGACCAAACCAGGGCAGGCGGCGCTTGGGGTCCGATGCCGACAGGTCATCCGTGAGCTTCTGGTAGGTCGCCCGCCATATCGCCAGAAGTTCCGGTGGCGAAAGATCCCCCAACTCGTCGCGCGCGATCTCCTGATTGGTTTTGCGCTGCTTGAGCAACTCGATCAGGGCGTTGCGCTTGGGAATGAAGGCTTCCTCCCCACCCAGCGAGGTGTTGGAGACCAGATCGAAATAATGAAGGTGAGCCACCACGTCCCAGGGGGTCCAGCCGAGAAATCCGGTTGGCCTCTCCCAGTCCTCGGCGTTCAACGTGGTCAGAAACTCGTAAAGAGTGTCTGCCTCGGCGCGAAAATCCACACTTTCCTGCAACATAAAGAATCCTTTGCCCTCAGACCGCCGCCCGGAGGCGGCTCGGGTTGCGCGTCGCCAGCACGTCCACCGCTTCCGCGATGATGTCGGCGAAGATCTCACCTGCCGGTCTCTGTCGGGTCAACATTCCGGACGCCTGCCCCGCCGCGTTCATCAGCAGATCTTCTCGACCAGCCAGACGAATGGAATACTCGAGGTCGGCAATCAGCGAGGCCTGCTGGCCCATCGGCAATGCCTGCAGACCCGAACGCTCCCAAGCCTCGATAAAGGGGTTGGTGATATTGCGCATGGTCTTGCCGGAATAGAGACGCGTTACGGCCGTATCCTCTGCCGCAGCTTCGAGGATCCTCTGCTTTTGCAGATCTGGTTGATTGGCTTCGTCGGAGACCAGGAATGCAGTCCCGCACCAGGCAGCCTCGGCGCCCATAGCCAGCACCCCGGCCAGGGTTCGACCGCTGGCGATCCCGCCGGCCGCGATCACCGGCGTCGGCGCGACCGCGTCCATGACTTGGGGGAGCAGCGCGAGGGTTCCCATCCGCCCGGTATGGCCACCCGCCTCGGTGCCCTGCGCCACGACGTAATCGGCACCGCCCGCAGCGACGCGTCTCGCGCCGCGCACATTGCCGACCAGCGAAAGAATCGTCGTGCCATTCGCGTGCAATGCCTCGGCAAAGGGCTCCGGCGAGCCGAGACCGGAGGCAAATACCGGCACCTTCTCCTCGAGAACAACCTCCATCTGGCAACCAGCCCAACTTTTGCCCGGAGGAATCCATGTGCCCATGGCGTTATCCACCGGTGGAGCTTTCTCCACCGAGATACCCAACTCCTCCGCAATTCGGGCGACACCCTCGAGATACCCTTCGGGAAATTTCTCATCCTGAGGGGCAAATACAGCCTGAGGGATCTCACCCTCGGGGCGCTCCCAAAGGAAATTCGGAGCCAGCAGGAGATCGACGCCGAAGGGCTTGTCGGTGAGGGAGCGCACCTTGCGAATTTCGGCTCGGAGTTGGTCGGGCGAGTACGCCACACCTCCGATCATTCCCAAGCCACCTGCATTGGACACGGCCGCACAAAGAGGCGCTGTCGCGACCGGATCGCCCGTCCCGGCAACAGGCCCCATCCCTGCCAAAATTAGTGGATACTCGACACCGACGCGTTCACAGAACTCCGTCTTCAGCGTAGGTTTTCCCACTCAGCTATCCTCCGAGGCCCATGGGGCCTTTTCTTTTTTCAAAAATGCTCGCATACCGCCTTTGGCCTCATCGCCGCTGAACAGTTCGGCCGACAGTTTGGCCATCTTTGCGAAGGCATCTTTCTGGTCCATTGCCGGTACCTCATTCACGAGTTGCTTGGCGACCGAAACCGCGTTCGGGCCACCCTTGGCGATATCGCTGACAATCTCGTCGACAGCGCTTTCCAATTGATCCCCGGGGACCGCGTAATTGATCAATCCCATCGCAGCAGCTCGAGTTGCCGAAAAGCGGTTACCCCGCAGAAAAGCATCCATCGCGTTGCCACGGTTCATCTTGGGCAAACAAACCACCGAGATAATCGCGGGCACCACCCCGAGGCGCACCTCGGTAAATCCGAACTTCACATCCTCGCGCGCCACCGAGATATCGAACGCGGCGGCGAGGCCGTTGCCGCCACCGACCACATGGCCATCGATCTGACCGATCACCGGCGTGGCCGAGGTCTGGATTTTCTCGAGCAGAGCATCAAAGGAAATCGAAGGACGACTCGGAGCTGCCGCGCCTGCTCTTTCCTTCAAGTTTGCACCCGCGCAGAACGTATTCCCCTCATTGGTCACCACGACCGCACGGATGGCCGGATCGGCATTGGCCGAGTCGAGGGCCTCGTCAAACTGCGTCAACAACTCGCCGCCGAGGGCATTACGGTTCTCGGAATCCGCCAGAGTGATCTTCATCACCCGACGGCTCGTCTCTACTCGTATCTTGCTGATGATTTTCTCCGATTTTCTCTCTGCTGGGGTAAGTCAGCGGTAATTTGGATTGGATTTGATTACCGAAGGTGCTAACCCCGTGTCAATGCAAACAGGAGTCACTTCGACTCTCTGAGAACAACGCAAATCAGGAAAATGCCAATGCAAGAAGAGACGACCAACCAATCCCGGCCCAAACTGCTGGCCTCACCGCTTCGCTCCAATCTCAATACCCGATCCGCGGAGTTCGCAGAAAACCGCGAGGCGATGCTCGAGCGGATCGACGAGATTGCCAAGATGCTTGCCGAAGGTGCCAAAGGGGGCGGCGAGGCCGCCTTCGAGCGTCTCGCCAAACGCGGAAAGTTGCCTGTTCGGGAGCGGATCGCGCTGGCTCTCGATCCCGACAGCCCCTTTCTCGAGATCAGTTCTCTGGCCGGCTACGGCTCCGACTACCCCGTCGGCGGCGGAGCGGTTCTCGGGATCGGCGTGATTGCCGGCGTCGAGTGCGTGATTTTCGCCAACGACCCCACCGTGCTTGGCGGCGCCCTGACACCTTATGTCTTCAAGAAATGGGAACGCGCGCTCGAGATCGCCCGTGACAACGGCATCCCCTACGTCAGCTTCGTTGAATCAGCGGGCGCCGACCTGCGGCGCGGCGGCGAAGGCGGGGGCGGAAAAGATGGCAAGAAAAAGAGCCGTCCCGCACGTACCGACCATTTTGCCCAGACCGGACGGACCTTCTACGAGACCATCGAACTCTCCAAAATGCGCATCCCGACCGTGTGCGTCGTTTTCGGATCCTCGACCGCCGGCGGCGCCTACCAGCCCGGCATGTCCGACTATAATGTGGTCATCAAGGAGCAATCCAAGATCTTTCTGGCCGGTCCACCTTTGGTCAAAATGGCCACCGGAGAAGAATCCGACGACGAGACACTCGGTGGCGCCCAGATGCATGCCGAGGTCTCGGGCCTCGGCGATTATTTCGCCGAAGACGAATCCGATGCCCTGCGGCTGTGTCGCGAAATCATGTCCCATCTGAACTGGTCCAAACCCGGACCCGAACCAACCATGCAAGCCGATGAGCCGATCTACGACCCGGAAGAACTGCTCGGGATCGTGCATAAGGACCTCAAGCGACCGCTGGACATTCGCGATGTCATCGCGCGGGTTGTCGATGGATCACGCTTCGAGGAATTCAAGCCCCGCTGGGGCTCCACCATGGTTTGCGGATTTGCCTCCATCCAGGGGTTCCCGGTGGGCATACTTGGCAATAACGGCGTGATCTATCCCGACTCAGCACAAAAGGGCGCGCACTTTGTGCAGCTCTGCAATCAGATCGACCTGCCCATCCTCTTCCTCCAGAATATTACCGGATTCATGGTCGGACGGGACTTCGAGGAATCCGGGATCGTCAAAAAGGGCTCCCAGATGATCAACGCGGTCACCAAC
>DLYX01000357.1:0-5535 GCA_003447545.1 Deltaproteobacteria bacterium
ACCGATTTCATATCATCGCCGGGGCCTTCGGCTACTGGGAGACGGGCACCGATGGCCAGGTGCTGGACGTCACGCCGATCGGGCTCACGACCCTGAACTTGCGTACGATCGATAACTGGAATTGGGCGCTCTTTACTCAGGCGACTCTGGATCCTGTCGAATGGCTGAGTCTGACTGCCGGGATTCGCTATACGGAGGATAAAAAGGGCCTGACCGCCCAGAACTTTGATGCGTTGGATTCGGAGAGTCCCATCTTCACCAAGGACGAGTCCGCGAAGTTTGATGCCGTGACGCCAATGGCTTCGGTCGCGCTCAGTATGCCTGAATCCTATCTGGTCGATGGTCCATTCGATCATCTGATGGGCTATTTCAGCTACGCGCAAGGTTTCCGCGGGGGCGGCTTTAACGGTGTGATCGATCCGTCGATGACCAAACTGGATCAATTCGGGCCCGAGACTCTCGACTCCTTTGAAGTCGGGCTGAAGACCATCGCCTTCGATCAGCGCCTGACGTTCAATATGTCGCTGTTCATGGCCACCTACGACGATATTCAGGTCACCACGCAGGTCGAGATCGAGGATCCGGGTGGCTCGGGGCTGACTATTGGTCAGGTCACGTCGAATGCCGCGCGAGCGGGCAACCGCGGAGCCGAGTTCGAGGTGATAGCACTTCCTATCGAGGGCATGATCGTGCAGGCAACGCTCGGTCTGATGAACCCGCGTTATGCAGACTTCCGGGGTAGCACAAGTCAGCTGGACAGCGGTGAGAATCTGGTTCGTGACGGCGAGAGCTTCAACAATGCGCCGCAGGCGCAATCGCATATCGCGATCCAATACTCCCTGCCAGTGCGCCTGGAAGGAGCGATGTCCGGCTGGCTCACGCCGAGGCTGGAATGGGACTACCGGAGTTCGTTTCACAGCGCGTTCCCCGAGATCCGCCAGGGGGTTCAGCCTTCCTACAATCTGCTGCATGCGCGGCTGTCGTACGCCTTTCTTGACGATCGCGCGCAAATTGCATTCTGGGGGCGGAATTTGACCGACAAGGTCTATCTCAACTACGTGACGCCGGTGGCTTCGAGCTTCGGTTTCATCGTGAAGTATTACGATGCGCCGCGAACGTTCGGGGCCGAGCTTTCCTACAGCTTCTGATCGGTAGCGTGCGTCCGGTGGTAAATATTTTCGATCTGCTGGTCAGCGGCCGCGGAATATGATCGGTCTCGGACCATGGGACGACTGGAGAACAAGGTAGCGATTGTTACGGGCGCGGCGCAGGGTACCGGGGCCGTCATTGCCGAGACGTTTTTGCGCGAGGGTGCCCGCGTAGTTTTGGCCGATGTGAAAGAGGAGCAGGGTGCTTCTCTGGCCCGGGATCTGGGCTCGCAGGCTCGATTCGAGACCCTCGATGTGCGCCACCCCGAGAGTTGGGCGTCGGTGGTCTCTGCTGTGGGCGATGATTGGGGGGGCATCGATATTCTGATCAACAACGCGGCGGTCCTGTGGATCGCCTCGTTGGCGGATACGTCCCGCGAAGATTTTCTCCGCTGTGTCGAGGTAAACCAGCTCGGTCCGTTCCTCGGTATTCAGGCAGTGGCGTCTTCGATGCGAGAGCGCGGGGGTGGCGCGATCGTCAATATCGGCTCGACTGATGGATTGCGCGGCATGAATGGTGTGGTCGCCTATGGGTCGAGCAAATGGGGTGCGCGCGGATTAGCCCGCAGCTCGGCGATGGAACTCGGACAGTACCGCATTCGCGTAAACACGCTTTGCCCCGAAGCAGGCAACCCGAATATGAGCGCGCCGTTTTTTCCGGGAGCGCCGGACCTCTCGGACGTCCCGCACCAGATGATGCAGCAGATCCTCAAGTCGCCTGAGGGAGCCGACTCGGCCAGCCGTCTGCGGGATGTGGCCGCAATGGCGCTGTTTCTGGCCTCGGACGAGAGCCAATCGTGCACCGGGCAGGATTTCATCGTCGACGCCGGGCTTACGGCGGGAATGATTCAGGAAGGACTTCCGCGCGGATGAATCGCCCGATGGCCTCGGCGCGTTGAGGCGCGTCCGGAGGCGCGGCTCCCGACGTTTCGGCGCTCCCCTGCGGAGGCGGTTTACTCTTCCTGCGTGACGCGCAGGACTTCCTCGGCCGAGGTGATGCCGGCGGCGATCTTGGCTGCCCCGTCCTGACGAAGAAGCTTCATATTGCGAGCGGTCGCCAGGCGCCGGAGGGCGGCGGCGTCGGCTCGGTCCATGACCAGTTGTCGAATTTCGTCGTCGAGCAAAAGAAGTTCGTGGATGCCGGTTCGCCCCTGATAGCCGGTATCTTTGCAATCCGAACAACCGGGACCGGGTCGGAAGACGGGCGTGTCGGCGGACAGGCCCAACTCTTGTCGGGCGTTCTCGTCGAGCTGACCTGGCTGTCGGCAGGTCGGGCAGAGGCGGCGCACCAATCGTTGCGCCATGATGCCCACCACCGACGAGGATACGAGGAAGGGTTCGATCCCCATATCGACAAGCCGGGTCACGGCGCCAAAAGAATCATTGGTATGCAGGGTTGAAAAGACGAGGTGGCCGGTAAGCGCGGACTGAATCGCGATTTCGGCAGTTTCACTGTCCCGGATTTCGCCCACCATCACGACATCAGGGTCCTGTCGGAGAACCGAGCGCAGCCCGCTGGCGAAGGTCAGGTCGATCTTCGGATTGACTTGAATCTGTCCGACACCATGCAGCTGATACTCAATCGGGTCTTCGATGGTGATGATATTGCGCGTCGCAGCGTTGAGCCGCGAGAGGGCCGCGTAGAGTGTCGTCGTCTTGCCGCTGCCGGTGGGGCCGGTAACCAGCAGGATCCCGTGACTGGACTGGATCAGACCTTCGAGCTCCTCGAGGAGTTCGCCGCCGAGCCCAAGTTCCTCAAGGGAGAGAAGCCCTCCGGCGCGGTCGAGGAGGCGCAGCACAATACGCTCGCCGAACTGGGTCGGAACGGTCGAGACGCGGACGTCGACATCGCGTCCGGCGGCACGGAACCGAAACCTTCCGTCCTGGGGCAGGCGCTTCTCCGCGATATCGAGTCCGGCAAGAATCTTGATGCGCGCGGTGGTCGTCGGATGATACCGACGCGGCGGCTTGAGGATATCGTATAGGATCCCGTCGATCCGGAAGCGGATTGCGAGTTCGCGCTCGAAGGGCTCTATATGAATATCGGAGGCGCGATCCTTCAATGCCTGAAAGAGAAGCGAGTTTACGAGCCGGATGATGGGTGCCTCATCGTCGGCATCGAGCAGGTCGCGCGGCTCTTCGAGTTCATGAGCGACGTCATCGAGAGCTTCCGTCTCGATATCGTCCATGACGGCTTCCGCGCTGCCCTGTGTCTTGTCGTAGGTCTTGTTGATCGTGTCGAGAATCGCGCTCGCAGGCACGACTACCGGGTGGATCCGGCATTGGAAGAGCGCGCGCAGGTCGGCCGTTGCCTCCAGCGAACGAGGGTCGCCAACCGCGACTTCGAGACCACCCTCGGCTGTTTCGGCCAGAGGCAGGCAGGCGCTGCGACGAGCCCAGGCGATCGGCACCCGCGCGACCAAATTCGGGTTGATTTCAGCGGCTGCCAGACTTTCTCGAAAGGGCAGTCCGAAGGAGGCTGCCAGTTCGGCCGCTTCCTTCGCATCGGGCAGGCTGGCTTCTGTTTCGGCTTTGGGCATCAGGAGGGCGAGCGTCCGGCACTGGTGGCGCCAACGGGAGCGGTGCCCGGAACGGCGGGGAGAAGAATGCCCCCGGACCGGGCTTTCGTCGCTCGCGGTCGTGCCCGAGGCAGAAGGCGTCCGGAGGTTCCTCGGACGTTGGCGCCGCCTTTCATGGAGCGGTGAAAGCGCGACCGCTGTTCGTCACTGACCAGCATCATATCTCCTGCGTCGCTGACGATCTGTGGGGTCAGCAGGATGATCAGGTTGACCTTTTCCTTGCGCTTGGACTGGCTTTTGAAGAGCCAGCCCAGCACGGGGATATCCATCAGGAAGGGAACGCCGGTTTCGGTGGTCGAGACTCGATCGGATATCAATCCACCGATAGCCACCGTCTCTCCATGGTCCACAACCACGGTCGTGGTTGCAGATCGCACAGTGGTGGTCGGGCCGAGTTGGAGCGTTTGCGTTTCGCTGGTGTCGACGAGATCGGAGACCTCCTGGAAGACCGAAAGGCGGACCGAGTCGCCTTCGGTAATCTGTGGGGTGATGCGGAGCGTGATGCCGACATCCCGGCGATCGACCTGCGAGAAGGTGTTCGAGAGATTCGTCTCGTTGGTCGAGCGGCTGGTCACGAAGGGTACATTTTTGCCGACCACAATTTCAGCCTCTTCATTATCGGTGGTCAGAATATTGGGTGCCGAGAGAACGTTGACGTCGCTGTCTCCCTGAAGGGCCGTGACCAGCGCCACACCGGCCGGGATGGACGTGCCATCGGCCAGGAGGAGACTCTGCTGGCTGACCAGCGCACCAAGCGCTCCCGTGATGGCATTCAATCCGCTGACGTCACCTGTTGCGAGGGCCTGATTCACGGCCCCCAGGTTTTTATAGTTGGTCCGGCCGAGAAGAACTCCCTTGTCGCCGAGGACCTCGGCTCCGCCCTGAAGTTCGATCCCGAGCTCTTGTCCGCGCTGCAGTGTCACCTCGAAAAGGATGGCCTCAACCAGAACCTGTTTCCGCGGAATGTCGAGTTGTTCAATGACCGAGGCGAGTGTCTCGTAGTCCTGCGGCAGGGCGCTGATCACCAATGCGTTGGTTGCCGGATCCGCGGTGATGCGAATATTTCCCTCGAATTCGAATCCGCCTTCCGTGCTGCCCGCGCCGGCAACCGCTGAATTACCGCGGCCGCTGCTGGCTGTGGGTGCACGGCGCCCGCCCAGCCCGCCAAGGCTGCCCGCGGACGGATTGGAAATGACGCTGCGTCCGAGGGAATTTTGGCTATTGCCGCCGCGTCCGAAGCGGCCGCCTCCCTCGGTCATCGAGCGTCCCGGCATTCGGGTGCGTTGCGGTGAGGAACTCGAAATTCCGATCAGATCCGCGAGGACCTGGACCAACTCGACCGAGTCGCCGTGTTTGAGGAAGAATACCTGGATCCGTCCCGTGTCTCGGGGCAACTCGATATCGATTTTTTGCAGGAGAGTCCGGACATGACGAATCTCGAAGGGGTTCCCGATCACCAGGATCGAATTGGACCGTATCTCGGGAATAATCTGCAGGCGTGCCGTGCCGACATTTTTCGAGGTGGCGCGATTCTTCGCGGTCGCCGTTTTCACCTTGGTGGAGCCCTGCGGGTCGGTGTCGACGGCCTCGAGGAGGATCTTGGTGATATCCGTGGCATAGGCGTGCTCGAGGGGAATGACTTCGACCGTGCGCTCCTGACCGGCGACGTCCAGATCTTCGAGGATCAGAAAGAGCCGCTCGATGTTCGCCGCCGAGTCCACAACGACCAGCGAGTTGGTCGGTGCGTAGGCGCTGATCAGTCCGTCCTTCGAGACCAGCGGTGCCAGAAGGCGGGAGGCTGCTTCGGA
>DLYX01000357.1:5839-13417 GCA_003447545.1 Deltaproteobacteria bacterium
GCGGGAGGCTGCTTCGGAATCCAGATGTTCGAGAGGGAGAATCTGGGTCACGATCCGATCGGAAGGAACTTCGCCCCGTCGCTCGAGCGGCAAGCCGGATTGTCGAGCGTTCTTGATCTGTATGATCTTGGTGACCGGGCCGGTGTCGACCACCGTGAATCCCTTGACCTGGAGGCCGGACTGGAACATGCGGTAGGCTTCGGCGACGGTAATCTCGGAGGGGGCAATCAGCGAGAGCCTTCCCTTGATCTTTTCGTCGAGAACGAAGTTGCGACCCGTGATCTCGCTGATGAACTTCACCAGCGTCGGGATCTCCACATTCTGGAAATCCATGCGGACGAGGTCATCGGGGCCGAGGGGAATCGGCGCACCATCGGCTTCAGTCTCCTGCGCCGGGGCAAGGGAGGGAACGCCCGCAAGACCGAGGGTCAGTGCGGTTATCAGAAGGAAAATAATTCTCATCGGATCTCGTAGGTCAGGGTGCGAGGTTCCTTGCCGCGCAGCACGTCGATGGTGAGGCGGTTCTCGCCCTTCAAATCTTCCAACAGGCCCATGGCACGGGCGGGGTCATTCAGGTCCATTCCATTGACGCGCTGGACCACATCATTGTTTTTGAGTCCGAGTTTCTGAAAGAGGCTGTTGCGTCGAATCGCGAAGATTCGGAATCCGTTGGCGGCACCGTCCTTCATATTGGGGACAGCGCGCATTTGGGTGAAGAGCGTTCCCAGATTCTCCAACTGGTGTTCGACTTCGGTCTGAGCGACCATCCAGCGGTCATCGCCCAACTCCTGAATATTGCTGTTTTTCGAAGTTTTCTTGGTCGTCTTTTTGGCAGATTCCACAGCGACATCGGGCGGCACCACGAGGAGTTCCTCAACGCCGCCCCGGCGCAACACAGCTCGCCGCCAGCCAATCCGGGCGAGTTCCGCCCCGTTGAGTTCCTCGCCGATCCCGACAACGACTTGCTCCTTGCCGGATTTATCCTCGACGATCGCAAAACCGGCGCGACCGCTCCCGCCTGTCCCGAGCAAGCGCATATCGGTGGGGCCCGCTGGAATTCCCCCGCCAAAGTTGGCGACGTCGGGTTCGTCCGACGGTGCCGCAAAAAGGTCTCGTTTGGTCATCACGAGATAATCCGAAACGGGACGCACTTTCGCGGAATCCTTGGGCTGAGTGACGCCGACCGAGGCGTCACTGGAAGACCGTTGAAGCCTGCTTTGAACAATGCCGGAGATGCCGCTCGCGAGATACCAGGCGGCAATCCCCAGCAGGGCCAGTTGGCAGACGACCCAGTAGGGGCGGCTGATGCGTGTAATCACTCATTAAATTGCCTATGCGAAGGTGCACTGACGTGCAAGGAAGCGCGCAGGGATCTCGGAAAATCGTTAATATTTCCGGGTTCATTTTCCCTACGGGTGGCAAGCGGGAGCGACGCCAGATAGGGAACGCTACTGAATAGTGCTGTCCGGAGGGGGCAGCCCACCTGAGGGGCGAGGGACCGTGAGCGAAGATGATTTGACCCAGGCGCGGCGCGCCAAGCTGGAAACCCTGCGGGCTGCAGGGAATCCCTACCCGAACGATTTCTCTCCCGAACATCGGGCGGGCACTTTGCAGGCCGAGGCTGAAGAGCTCTCGGCGGACGCGCTGGCCGAAGCGGCTCGAACCGTCGTTGTCGCGGGGCGGGTGATGGCCAAACGCAGCTTCGGGAAAGCTTTGTTCCTTGTTCTCGAAGATGATTCGGGTCGTATTCAGATCTACCTCCGCAAAAATGATCTCCCCGAAGAAGTATTTGCGCAGGCCAAACAGACCGATGTGGGAGACCGAATCGGGGTCGTGGGACGTCTGATGCGCACCCGAACGGGAGAGTTGACGGTCGCCGCAGCGGAGCTTGCGCTGATTGCCAAATGTCTCCATCCTCTGCCCGAGAAATGGCATGGCTTGACGGATGTCGAGGTTCGTTATCGTCAGCGTTATCTCGATCTGGTGGCGACCCCGGGCGGGCGTGATGTTTTCCGAAAACGGGCCCGCATTCTCACCGGCATCCGCGATTTTCTGACCGAGCGGGATTATATCGAAGTCGAAACCCCGATTCTGCAGAGCATCGCCGGCGGAGCTGCGGCGCGCCCCTTCCTGACCCATCACAACACTCTGGACATGCCGCTGCAGTTGCGGATTGCTCCGGAACTCTTTCTCAAAAGGCTTCTGGTCGGAGGGTTCGAGCGAGTTTTCGAGATCGGGCGAAACTTTCGCAACGAAGGAATTTCCGCGCAGCATAATCCCGAGTTCACCATGCTCGAATTTTACCAGGCCTACGGAACCTGCGCGGACCTCTTGCCGATGGTGGAAACCCTCGTGGCGGGACTCGCGGAGGCCGTCGCCGGGGGTACGAAGATCGCCTATGGTGACGATGAGATCGATTTGACGCCACCTTGGACAAGGCTGGACCTGCTCGATGCGACCGCCGAGAAGGCGGCTTGCGATGCTGGCGATTTGCGCGATCCCGCGAAGGCAAAGGCGATCGCGGAGCGGCACGGGGTGCATCCCCCTCCGGGTGCAGGTGCTGGTGGGATTGCGACGGCCTTGTTCGAGGAATTGGTCGAGCCAGAGTTGCTCCAGCCAACGTTTGTGACCGGTTTCCCTGCCGAGGTGTCGCCGCTGGCGCGCCCCAATGATGACGACCCCTTTGTGGTCGACCGATTCGAGCTCTACGTGACGCGGCGAGAGATGGCGAACGGCTTTTCGGAGCTGAACGACCCGGATTTGCAGCGCGAACGCTTCGAGGCGCAACTTGCCAATCGCGCGTCAGGCGACGACGAGGCGCACCCGATGGATGCCGACTATGTGCATGCTCTCGAATACGCGATGCCACATGCGGCCGGCTGCGGCATCGGTCTGGACCGATTGGTCATGCTTCTATGTGATCTCCCATCGATTCGAGATGCGATTCTCTTCCCGCTGTTGCGCAAGTCGGTGGAAGAGTAGGTCTGCGGAGTGGGGAAGAGCTTTGTCTCCTGGCCGGTCCGAATCGGCTGGCGTTTTTTGCGGGCCCGCAGGCGCGAGAGGTTTGTCTCCTTCATCTCGTTGATCGCCGGCGGCGGGGTCGCGATCGGTGTCATGACGATCTGCATTGTTCAGGCGGTCATGACGGGGTTCGAGGAGGATCTGCGTGCTCGGATTCTCGGATTCAATCCGCAGATCGTTCTGATGAGTCACGCGGGACTCGTGCGCGATCCGGATGGCCTCGAGTCGGTGGTGGAGGCGGTTCCGGGAGTCGCTGCCGCTTCTCCTTTCGTCTACGGCCAGGTGATGTTGGCCTCCGAGACCGGCGTGATGGGAGGTATCGTTCGAGGCGTTGTGCCGACCAAGATCGATGATGTTGTCGAGATCCGCCGGCATATTACTCAAGGCGATGCGGATCAGCTCGGCCAGCCCATGGCTGTGGAGGTGTTGCTCGATGACCGGGTCGAGACTCTCGAGGTCCCGCAGATCATGCTCGGGTTTGAACTGGCAGCCTCTCTGGGCGTACGCGTCGGGGACTGGATCAATCTGATGTCGCCGGCGGCGACACCGACAGCGCTGGGCGCGATTCCGCGGATCAAACGCTACGCGGTCGGGAGTATCTTCGATTCGGGTATGTACGACTACGATGCCACCGTGATCTTTCTCGCGCTGCCGGATGCGCAGGCTTTTCTGAAGATGGGGGATACGGTCACCGGGCTCGAGGTCCGGGGATCGGACCTCGATCTGACCCGCGAGACGGCCCGCGCCATCGAGGCCGAGGCGGGGTTTCCGATTTATGCGCGTGATTGGCTGGAGGTGAACCGCAATCTGTTCGTCGCCTTCGAGCTGGAAAAGCTGGTCCAATTCATCGTCTTGCTGCTCATCGTGACGGTCGCTGCGTTCAATATTGCGGCCACCTTGATCATGGTCGTCATGGAAAAACGCAAAGATATTGCAGTCTTGAAGGCCATGGGTGCGACCAATCGGGCTATCGCGACCATTTTTGTCTTCAAGGGGGCGATGATCGGGATTACCGGGACCCTTGCGGGGGTTCTCGGCGGCCTCGCGGGCTCGCTGCTTCTGGAGCGCTATCAATTCATCGATCTGCCGAAGGACGTTTTTTACGTCTCCACGGTGCCGATCCATCTGGAATTGGGGAATTTTCTGGCTGTGGCCGGGGCCAGCATTCTGATTTGCGTCCTCGCGACTTTGTATCCAGCCTGGCAGGCCGCTCGCCTCGCTCCGGTGGAAGTGATTCGTTACGAGTAGGAGTGGGTGAGTAGCGGGATGCAAATCGAAGCAATTGGACTGCACAAGGAGTACCGGGACGGCGCTCGCCGGGTGTCGGTCCTCGCTGATGTCGATCTGTGCGTGGAACCCGGGGAACGCCTGGGCATTATCGGCGAGTCGGGGATCGGAAAAAGCACACTCCTGCATCTTCTCGGAGGGTTGGACCGCCCGTCCGGTGGCACAGTTCGGATCGGCGATACCGACCTTAATGAGTGTGATGATCGGGAGCTGGCTCATCTGCGCAATCACAGGATCGGCTTTGTGTTCCAGTTCCATCACCTTCTGGGCGATTTCACCGCGCAGGAAAATGTCATGATGCCATCGCTGATTGCGGGGGCTTCCCCCGAAGAGGCCGCCCGGCGCAGCCGTGAATTGCTGGCCCGCGTCGGTCTGGAAGACCGTCTGTCACATCGCCCGGGTGAGCTCAGCGGCGGAGAACAGCAGCGGGTCGCTGTCGCCCGGGCGATTGTTCGATCGCCAGCACTCGTTCTCGCCGACGAACCGACCGGGAACCTCGACCCCCAAACCGCCGCCGAGGTGGAAGATCTCCTGCGAGAGCTGAACCGGGAACAGGGTCTGACCCTTGTGGTCGTGACACATAGCGAGCGTCTGGCGCGAGAAATGGATCGCTGTCTGCGGTTGCGCGGCGGAAAGCTGGAAGCGGCATGAGAATGAAGCAGTTTTTGCGCAGCATGATGCTCCTGGCGCTCGTCCTCGGCTTGGGCCTTGGGGGGCCGACAACGCTGATCGCCGCGGATCCGACGATCAGCGCGATTCGGATTCGCGGCAACGATCGCGTGGACGAACAGGCCATTCTGATTCATATGAAGATGGAGGCCGGCGACGTCTATACGCCGAAGGGGGCTGACGAAGATCTCCGAGCAGTCTGGGACCTGGGCTTCTTCAACGACGTCCAGATTCATATCGACCCCACGCCGAACAAGCGTGGCCAGATTATCCTCACGCTGGAAGTAGTCGAACGACCGCTGATCGACGGGGTTTCGATCGAGGGCGATCACGACGTGGATGCAACCAAACTCGATCAGGCCCTCGGCGTTCGGGCACGAACGATTTACGACCCCGAAAAGGTGCGCAAGGGGATTGTCCGGGCGGACAAGCTGTTTGAAGAGGACGGCTATCTCGACGCTTCGATCAAGGCCCGATTGGACCCCGGCGAACAAAAGGGTGAAATCGAACTCGTCTACGTCATCGATCAGGGTCAGCCCGTCCGAGTTTCGGATATTCGATTCGAAGGCAATGAGGAATTCAGCAGTCGTGAGCTTCGGGGCGTCATGGAAACCAAGGAGGCCTGGTTCCTCTCCTGGCTTCTTGATTCGGGCATGCTCAAGAATGAAATTCTCGACACGGATATGGAGCGTCTGAAGGCGTTCTATTACGACAGCGGATACGTCAATGTGCGAATCGATACCCCCGAGGTCGAGCGCAAGGATGATGGAATCGAAGTTCTGATTCGGATTTCCGAAGGCGAGCAATTCGAGTTCGGAGAGATCCGCTTCTTTGGCGATACCAGCACCGAGCATCCGATGGAGGAGGCCGAGCTCTTCAAGGAGGTCGAGAGTCAGTCGGGCAAGACCTTTCGGGCAAGTTTCCTGCGCAAGGATGTCGAGTCCCTGACCGATTTCTTTGGTGACCAAGGGTACGCTTTTGCCAACGTGGAACCCGAGACGACCGTCCGCCCGGACGAACGGAAGGTGGACGTACGTTTCCGAATCGATCGCGGACGACCGGTGAAGATCGCACGCATCGACGTGACCGGTAACAGCAAAACACGGGACAAGGTCATTCGGCGGGAGCTCAAGGTCGGCGAGCAGGAGACCTTCTCGGCAACCAAGTTGAAAAAAAGTCAGGACGCACTCAACCGGACCGGGTTCTTCCAGAACGTCAATGTGACGACACGGAAGTCCGACAGCGACGACGCAATCAACCTTCTCGTGGACGTGAAAGAGGGCTCGACGGGAACCTTCAGTGCGGGCGCCGGGTTCAGTTCGGATGATCGGTTCTTGTTCAACGTTCGAGTTTCGGAGAACAACCTTTTCGGACGTGGTCTCCGCGTGGTGCTCAACGTCGATGTGGGCTCGATTCGGCGCAATATCTACGTTTCGGCAACCGACCCATATTTTCTCGACACAAAGTTCCTGACCACCGCGACGGTGTTCGACTACCGACTGGAATTCCCGGACTTCTCACGTGAGGCTCTCGGGTTCTCGGTTCGGGCGCTCTATCCAATCGAGGCGCTCGGGATTACCCATATCGGGCCGATCTCCTTCGAAGACAGTCGCATCGGCTTCGAGTATCGATTGGAACAGGCCCGCATTTCGAATATTTCCCTTTTTGCGCCGCCGGATGTCTACGCATCGGGTGGTCGAGAGGTGATCAGCGCACTGGCACCTTCGTTCCTCCGCAACACTCTCAACCACGCGTTTGATCCGACCGAGGGCTCTTATCAGGACGTTTCTCTCGAATTTGCCGGCATTGGCGGGGATACGACGTACTTTCGAGCCGAAGCGCGAGCACGCTGGTTTATCCCGATTCTGGAAGTGGGTTCACTTGGCCCGCTCGTCTTCTCGTCCGGCGGCCGGATTGGCTGGGGCATTGGCGAGGCGGGCGTCTCGGGGCGTGAGATCCCTCTGATCGAGCGATATTTCCCGGGTGGGATCAACAGTGTACGTGGCTACCAGGTCCGTACACTCGGTCCGCGTGAGGAAGTCTTTGGTCCGCAGGGCCAATCTCTCGGCTACGAGCCCGTTGGCGGAACCAACCAGCTGATCGTCCAAAGCGAATTCATTATCCCCCTGGTGCCGCAGTTAGGCCTGCGCGGAGTGGTCTTTTTTGACATGGGCAACGCCTGGCTGCAAAAAGATGGGATTGATTTTGGGGATTTACGTTACTCCGTTGGAGGCGGGGTCCGTTGGCTCTCGCCTTTCGGACCGTTAAGGATTGAATTCGGCGTTCCGTTGAACCTCGGCGAGTTCGAGCAGAAAGAGGGGATTCTCTTCTCTTTCGGAGCACCTTTATAACTTGGAAGGATACGATCTAGATGAAACTTACGCAGATGATTTTCGCTCTTCTCCTCGGTTTTTTCCTGGCAAACCCGGGAACAGCATCGGCCGAAGGGAAAATTGCTTTCGTGAACTTGCAGCGTGCCGTTGAGGAGTCTGCGGCGGGGAAAGCGGCCCTCGCGGAGTTCCAGACCTACGTGGCGAACAAGCGCACGGAGATCGAGGCGGACCAGAAATCCCTCACCACGCTTCAGGAAGACATTGAGCG
>DLYX01000494.1 GCA_003447545.1 Deltaproteobacteria bacterium
CGGGTCGTCAAAGGTGCCCTCGACATAATGGACGTTGCCAAGAAATTGATCCCAGTGCTCCGGATCAACTTCGCGCCGGCTGTATTCATTCAGACTCTTTTTGGTCAGATCCCGAAACGAATCATCATTCATCTCGCGGCGGGCAAAACCGACCACCGAAAAGGGGTCGGGCAAAAGCTCGTCGCGGAAAAGGTTATACAAGGCGGGTAAGAGCTTGCGACGGGTCAAATCCCCCGCCGCCCCCAGAATGACCACCGAAGTGGGGGCCAAGCGCCCGGCTGTCGGCTCTGCTGCAATCATGACCCCACCTTGAATCGACGGCGAAAAGACGCCAGCGACTAACTTTCCTCGGGTTTCTCGAGATGGCCCCCGAATTGAAAACGCATCGCCGAACAGACCTTCTCGGCAAATGTATGGTCCTGGCGTGATCGGAACCGGGCAAATAGTGCCGCACTGAGCACATCCACCGGAACCGCGGCCTCGACCGCGGTCTGGATCGTCCAACGACCTTCACCGGAATCCGACACACGTCCCGAAAACTGCTCCAGATTTGGGTCTTTGGCCAAAGCGATCGCCGCCAGATCCAACAACCAGGAGCCGACCACACTGCCGCGGCGCCACACCTCGGCCACATCGGCCACGTTGATATCGTAGTCCAGGTCCCCGTGCATCGACGGAGCGGTCTCGGCATCGTGAACCTTTGCGCGCGTATCAGCGTCGCCATTCTGAAGAATATCAAACCCCTCGGCGAACGAGGCCATGATGCCGTATTCGATTCCGTTATGGACCATTTTCACAAAATGACCGGCACCCGCGGGGCCGCAGTGGAGATAGCCGTCCTCGGCCGTGCCCCCCAAAGCTTCGCGACCGGGCGTGCGCTCCAGGTCGCCTCGTCCCGGTGCGATAGTTCGAAAAATCGGGTCGAGGTGCTGCACGGCATCCGTGTCGCCACCGATCATCAGGCAATAGCCCCGCTCGAGACCCCAGACGCCACCGCTGGTGCCGCAATCCAGATAACGGATACCCTTGGGCTCGAGCGCCGCCGCGCGAGCACGGTCGTCTCGGAAGTACGAGTTGCCGCCATCGATCAGGATGTCTCCGGCTTCCATGAATTCGGCAACCTCATCCACAACAGCGCCGGTCACCCCGGCGGGCACCATCACCCAAGCCGCCCGCGGCGTCTCGAGCGCCCCGCAGAACTCTTCGAGAGAACTGGCACCGGTCGCGCCTTCCTTGACCAAGGTCGCCACCGCATCGGCGTCCGGGTCGTACACAACGCAGGTATGACCATCTTTCATCAACCGACGCACCAAATTGGCGCCCATGCGCCCCAAACCAATCATTCCTAGTTGCATGACTTCCTCACCTCAGGAGTAGACTTCGACTCCGTCTTCGCTCTGACACAGGACGGCGTTTGCCATCCCGAGGAAAAAACCGGTTCCCACCACACCCGGGATCCGGAGAATTTGCTCTTCGAGACTGGCCGGATCTTCTACCGGATCAATGGCACAGTCCAGAATGAAGTTGCCGTTATCCGTCAGGTAGGGGCCGGCTTCAGTCACACGCAGCCCCGGGCGACAATTCATGGCCGCAAGTTGGCGCTCGCAAAGTGCACGCCCGAAAGGCACGACCTCCACCGGAAGTTTGCCGCGCTCGCCGAGGCGGGTGACTTTTTTCTCGGGGCCGACCAGAATCACCAGCTTCTGCGATGAGGCCGCGACGATTTTCTCGCGCACCAAAGCTCCGCCCCACCCCTTGACCAGATCTCGGGCAGGCGTGAACTCATCCGCGCCATCGAAAGTCACGTCCAGAGTGCCCGCTTCCGCCAGAGTGACCAGCGGGATCGACAGATCCGCGGCCAGAGCCTCGGTGGCATCCGAGGTCGGCACAGCCCGAATCGTCAGGCCACCGGCGACGCGCTCGCCAAGCGCTCGAACAAACTGCTCGGCGGCTCGTCCGGTGCCCAGGCCAATCGTTTGGCCATCTGCCACCCACTCCAGCGCCTTCGCGGCGATTTGGCCCAAAGCCGGCCCAGGATCTCCCACTGCCCCACCTCCATGAACCCGGCCACCAGCACAAAGGCCTCGCCGGGCGTGTTACCGGTTCTTCAGTTGCCGACGATTGCATCCCTTTTCGACTCGACCGAGGCGAGCAGCACACCGAAAGCCTCCGAGAACTGCCGAACACCGTCGACCAGCAGTTCATCGGTAATCCGATCCATGGAAATCCCCAACTTCTCGAGCGCGGTCATAATTTCCCGCGCCTCATCGAGCTTGGCTTCCCAATCCGTTTGCAGAGCCGGCGTCGGATGTCCTTCCTCTCGGTAGGCATCGAATGTCGCCGCCGGAATCGTATTGACCGTGTCCTCGCCGATCAGTTCCTCGACGTATTTCAATTTCGGGTAGTCGGGATTTTTAGTGCTCGTGCTCGCCCACAGGACTCGTTGCGAGGTCGCGCCTGCTGCCGCAAGGGCACTCCAGCGTTTACCGGCAACCGTTTCCTGATAGCTCGCGTAAGCAATCATCCCGTTCGCAACCGCGATTCGCCCTTGCAGACTCTCGATCGCACGACGCTTCACCGCGTCTTCCTGCTGCGCCAAGGCTTCGCCGATCCGCGAATCCGCCAACGAATCGATCCGGCTGATGAAGAAACTCGCCACCGACGCAATCTTGCTCAAGTCGCGACCGGCAGCAGCAGCGTCTTCCAGACCCGCGATATAAGCCTCCGAGCAATCCTCGTAGGCACTCACGGAGAAAAGCAGCGTCACATTCACGCTGATGCCTTCGCCGATCAAGGTGCGAATCGCCGGCATGCCTTCCGGCGTGCCCGGCACCTTGATCAGGATATTTTCCCGACCGATCTGCTTATGGACCCGGCGGGCATATTCGACGGTGCCGTCGGTGTCAGCGGCCAGGTAGGGCGAGACTTCGAAACTGACGTAGCCATCGCGCCCTTTGGTATCGACAAATACCGGGTGCAGAATGTCAGCGGCGAGCTGAATATCTTCGATCGCCAGAGCCTCGTACAAGTCCATCGGCTCCTTGACACCATTGCCGACAAGCGTCCGCAGATCGCCATCATAATCGTCGCTGCCGCCCACTGCTTTTTCGAAGATGGCCGGGTTCGAGGTCACCCCCAGAAGCCCATCGTTGTCCACGAGGCCCTTGAGTTCTCCCGAGGTCAGAATCCCGCGGCGGATATTGTCGTACCATATGCTTTGACCGTACTTCTGCACGTCGATCAGAGGATTGCTCATTTGCTGCTCCTGATGGTTTGTTAAGGACTTCTGGATTCCGAGGCGTTCGCATGGTCTGCTCCATGCAGACCCGCCCTACAGCCTGAGACATCGCTCTCAGGTCTGCCGAGACAATTCAACTACAGTACCAAGAAGGTGGTCGTTTCCACATGCAAGGCACATCCAAAGGTAAAACTGACAGGCTCGGGGCCGCCCTCCTGCCAGAGGATTCCCATGATATCCGGCTGCTCAGCCATGTGCGACCCGGAGATTGGCAAAACCCGGAGCCGCAGGGCCGCTACAATCTCGTCGTCATCGGGGGCGGCACCGCTGGATTGGTCACTGCGGCCGGAGCGGCGGGACTCGGCGCCCGAGTCGCTCTGATCGAAGGGGGCCTGCTGGGCGGAGACTGCCTCAACGCAGGCTGCGTTCCTTCCAAGGCAATTCTACGGAGCGCCAAAGCCCGGGTGGATCCCGCCACCAATGCCGAACTGGGGTACCCGGCCGAAGGCGGCCCGGACTTCGGCCGTGCCTTCGAGCGCATGCGCCAGCTTCGTGCGGACCTCTCGCCGGTCGACTCGGCTCGCCGCTTCCGCGACGAACTCGGCGTCGATGTCTATCAGGGGCGCGGCCGCTTCGAGAGCCCCGATAGCGTCCGGGTCGGCGACCAATCGCTGCTCTTCCACCGCGCCGTGATCGCTACGGGAGCCTCCCCTTCGATACCGCCCATCCCGGGCCTTGCCGAATCGACGCCCCACACCAATGAGTCGATCTTCACGCTGACAGAGGCCCCCGGGCATCTCATCATCATTGGAACCGGACCCATTGGCTGCGAACTGGCGCAGGCTTTTCGCCGGCTTGGCTCGGATGTCACCATGGTTGCGCCCGACGAAAACATTTTACCTCGAGAAGATCGCGATGCCAGCCTGCCGGTGCAACGCGCGCTGGAGAGCGATGGCGTGCAACTTCTTCTTCGGCATTCGATCGAAAAGGTCCAGCGAGTTGGCGACGAGACCCTGCTGCATGTCAAGACCGACGAGGAAGGTCGCGAACTGCGCTGCGACCAGCTTCTGGTCGCCACGGGGCGGTCCCCCAATATCGAAGGTCTCGGGCTGGCCGAGGTCGGCGTCGAGACCGACCCACAACAGGGCATAAAGGTCGATGACCGCCTGCAGACCACAAACCCCAGAATCTATGCTGCCGGAGATGTCTGCCTGGAGCAGAAGTTTACACATGCGGCGGACTTCGCGGCCCGAACAGTCATCCAGAATGCTCTGTTTCGCGGCTCACGGAAGCTGTCGAGCCTGCTGATTCCGAGGTGCACCTATACCGACCCCGAGATCGCCTCGGTTGGCCTGTCCCTGAACCAGGCAGCCGAGGAGAAGATCGAAGTCCGGGAATGGACCGTGCCTTTCGCCGATCTCGACCGGGCGCGTCTCGAGGGCGATACCGACGGATTTGTCCGGATCCTGACCGGCATGAAGTCGGATAAAATTCTGGGGGCCACCATCGTCGCACGGCACGCAGGCGATCTGATCGGAGAAGTCGCCACCGCGATGAGCGCCGGCGTCGGACTCGGGAAGCTCGCCAACGTCATCCACCCCTACCCCACGCAGGCCGACGCGATCCGGAAAGCCGGTGATCTCTACAATCGAACGCGGCTGACACCGCTGGTCAAAAGACTTTTTGCTCTCTGGTTTCGTTGGAATCGCTGAGGATCGCGCTTTCAGGATGCGGGAGTGCAAGGACATGGCATTTGCGGGGCCGCATCAAGCCAAGGAAAAACTTGAAGCATCCCGCGAAAGCAGAGAAGCTGGAGGCTGTGCCGGGCTGGAAGCCGGGGACAAGAGTGGAGACTCATGAAAACCATGCGGGTTAAAAAGGCGCTTGTCGCCATCACAACAGGTCTGGCCTTCCTCTGGTTGGCGTTTCCGGCCGCCAACCTGGCACGAGCTCAGGATGGCGACATCGGTAATCTGGGGATTCCTTCCGGAGGCTCGATCCAGAGCGGCGTAGGTATTGTCTCGGGTTGGAAATGCACCTCGAACGGCCTGACCGCACGCTTTGACGGCGGCGACGAGCTTCCGGTCGCTTATGGAACACCGCGCGGGGATACGCTGGGCCTTTGTGCCGACCCCGAGCAGCAGAACACGGCCTTTGTGCTGCAATGGAACTACTCCAACCTCACCAATGGCGAGCATCTGGTGGAGATTCTCGACGGTGGCGAAGTCTGGCGTTCGGCAATCTTCCGGGTCCAGCGCGTCGCCGACGCCAGATTTCTCCGAGGTGCCGAGAATTGCACCGGACTCGAGAATTTCCCCGGAACCGGCAACACTCAACTTGTCGAATGGCAGCAGGCCAGCCAGTCCTTCGTTCTGGTCAGCGAGTGCGGCAGCCCGGCTGCCTCATCCAGCCTCTCGAGCCCGCAGCAGTCCATTCCGGGTTCGCTGGAAAACCCCGGCCCCGGAGCCAAGATGAGTGGCATCGGAATTGTATCGGGTTGGCGCTGCGCCGGCGGCGAGATCACCGCCCGCTTCAATGATGGCGACCCGATCGAAGTCGCCTATGGCACACCGCGCGGAGATACCAAAGGCCAATGTGCGGATCCGGAGCGGGTCGATAACGCCTATGTCCTGCAGTGGAACTATGCCCTCCTGGGCGACGGCGAACATACGTTGCGCCTCTATGATGACGGCGTCGAGTTTGCGTCGAGCAATTTCAGCGTCCAGACCCTCGGCGCGCCCTTTGTACGCGACCTTTCGGGCGACTACCTGCTGCGGGACTTCCCCGAGCCCGGCGATGATGCCGTGATCGAATGGCAGCAGGGCAAGCAAGGCTTCGGCGTTGTGCT
>DLYX01000365.1 GCA_003447545.1 Deltaproteobacteria bacterium
ACGACGAGGAAGCAGTAGCCATTGCCAACGACACTCCCTACGGCCTCTCCGGTTATATCTCCGGAGGAGACTCCCAGCGGGCGCTGCGGCTCGCAAAGCGCATTCGTAGCGGCAATGTCCACGTAAATGGGGCCAGCTTGGGCTACGATGCTCCGTTTGGGGGTTACGGACAGTCCGGCAACGGGCGCGAGGCCGGTCGATTCGGCCTCGAGGAATTCCTCGAGACCAAGGCTATTGTTGGCGCCTGAAGATCTTGGCTTTCCACCGCGCCACGAAACCGCTAGAAAACCAAAAGGTCCTTAAACCATAACGAGGTCATTACGATGCCTGTCTTTGAGAAAGCATTTCCCACAAGTCGACGACGTACGCTGCAACTTCTGGCCCTTCTCGGGCTGGGCGGCGGAGAACTGGCCCGCTCGACCGGCGCACTTGCGGAATCAGCAGCAAAGGCCGAGGATCTATGGCCCAAAATGACCTACCGAAAACTGGGTAAAACCGACTTCGAGGGGAGCCGATTGGTATTCGGCTGCGGGGCGGCGCTGATGTTCTTCGACAAGGAAGACCTTCTCCAATCCGCGTACGATCATGGCGTCAACGTCTTCGATGTCGGTACGAGTGCGTATTACCGGAATGCGGAGAGCAATCTGGCCTCCTTCGCCAAGCGCCATCGCGAGAAGATTTTTCTGATCTCCAAGGGGCTCGTAGGCATCGATGTCCAGCCAGGCGATGCCCTGACCCCGGCCCAGTGTCAGACGGCCGCAAAGAACTGGACGAAGGCCATGAACCAGAGCCTTGCCGACCTCGGCACCGAGCATGTCAATGCATACTACATCATGGCCGGAAACAATGTTTCGCTCATTCGAAGTGACGAAATGCGGCAGGCCTTCGAGACCGCCAAGAGCGCCGGCAAAGTCGATCATTGGGGCGTAAGCACCCATCAGAATGCAAAAGCTGTTCTCGAGGCTGCGGCGGAAACCGGCGCGTATTCCCTGGCGCAAATCGCCGTAACGCCAGCTGGCTGGTACGATTGGAGCACCAAGGCTGTCCTGCCCGGATCGCCACCGATGGATGCGCTGCAACCGACCTTCGACAAGGCACGCGCTGCCGGAATCGGTCTGATCGGGATGAAGGCTGCTCGCCATATGGCTGGCAAGTGGATGGGCTTTGGCCCCGACAAACCTGCGGCCTTCGATAATTACTATGGCAAGAAACTGATGGCAGCACCCTTCTCCGGCTTCCAGCGCAGTTACGCCTATGTGCTCGCACACGGCCTCGATGCCGTAAATGCAGATAGCCAGTCCATGGAGCATCTACGCGAGAACTTCGTCGCCGCAGCTACATCCGAGAATTACTTCACCTGAGCGCTGCGCACGGCCTCCGGAAACTTTCGCATTGGAATCCACGCCAACGCCTTTTCGAACGGGCTCTCTCGAGGAGCGCCTCACTGAGAGCTGGGATCTTCTTCAGGTCGCTGTCGACGATCCGGGCCATGAACTGCATCTACCTTCGATAGCGACCATTGACGCCGACGGGCATCCACGGAGCCGCACGGTTGTCCTCCGGGGCTTCGACCGGGAACGTTTGGCCCTGCGCATCCACACGGACCTTCGCAGTCCCAAGTGCCGTGACATCGAAAGCTCACCCGTCGCCAGTTGGCATTTCTATGATCGAAGCTGCAAGTTGCAGCTTCGGCTTAGGACCACTGCGACCATCCACACCGACAGTCCCGCAGCGAATGACGCTTGGGCCAGTGCGACCGCGACAAGCCGACGCGCCTATCTCGCGCCTCACCAACCGTCGTCACCTCTGGAACAATGGCACCCCAATATCCCCGACGAGTACCAGCGCACGGTCCCCCCTATTGCCGCCACGGAGGCTGGCCGCCCGAACTTCGCTCTGATCATCTGCGAGATTCAGGAACTCGACAGACTGGACCTCGGCTACGATGGGCACCGCCGAAGCCGGTGGCGTTGGAGGGAAGGCGAGTTCCACTCCAGTGAATGGCTGGCCGCCTGATCCCGAAAGGATCCACGATGAGCCCCGACAAGAATAAGGATCTGGTGCTGCTTTTCTGGCACACCGTCTATGAGACGCGTGAGTACGACCGCGTCGGAGAATTCTTCCATGACGAGGGGCGATACGAGGATGTGCCGATACCCGACGGCACCGGCATCGGTCCGGACGGGATCACCTACAAACTGCGCCTCGGCCACGAACCTGTCGAGGCATTCGATCACGAAATCCACCGGATCGTCGCCGAGGGAGATACCGTGATGACCGAACACACCGAGACGTGGAAGTTTCATACCGGAGAAATCATCCCGCTACCCTTTGTCTCGATTCACGTCGTGCGAGACACCCGATTCATACTCTGGCGAGACTATTCCAATATGGCGACAGTACTCGAAAACGCTCCGCAATGGTGGCTGGAGCACATCACGAAGGCCGACACTACAAAATTTCAGCCCAACAACTGAACCCCGTGTTCCTCGGTCCAGCCTTCCTCCTCGGTCCAAATTTTCTTATGGGTCCGCGTCTTCGGAAAGCACCAGAGGTAATTCGACAGAGAACTGCGAGCCGGTCCCCAACTCGGAGGTGACCGTAACCTCACCGTTGAGAGACTGTACCAGCCTGCGCACGATATAGAGCCCGAGGCCCAGCCCTCCGGGGTCGCCCCGCTCTCCTTGCCGGAACGCCCGAAAAAGTTCGGGCAGCACGTCGGGTGCAATGCCCCGGCCGGTGTCGCGAACCCGAAAAGTGATCGTGTCCGCCAATATTTCAACCTGTAAGGAGATGGCGCCCTTGTGGGTGAACTTCCTCGCATTGTCGAGCAAATTGCCCAAAATGATCCGCAACTTTACCGCATCCGTTCGAATTCTGGGCAATTCCGCAGGAAAACCTCCGACAATACGCACATTCTTCCCACGAGCCTGCAGGTTGGCCTCCTCGAGACTCTGCTCGAGAAGCGCACGCAGGTCGACATCATCGCGACGAATGACCACCGCGCCCGATTCGTCCTGGCGACTCAACTCGAGGGCTTCGTTCACCAGGCGCAGTTGGTTGCTCGCGTTCCACTTGACCTTTTCCTGAAGCTCGCGCGCTTCCACCTCCGAGACGGGGAGGTCCTGATCCAGCAGCATTTCCATATAGCCAAGTATAATGTTGAGCGGCGTGCGCAGTTCGTGGCTGAGACTCGCGAGGAAGTTTTGTTGCCAAACTTGCGTTGCCTCCAATTCTCCAAGCAACCTTCGCTGCTCCAGAGACGCGGACAGCAGGGGAGCCATTCCTTGTGCGATCGTCCGTTCCCGCTCGCCAAACGGACCCGCAGAGGCATCCCGCCACGCCGTAAGGACGACCCCGGCATCATCGGAGTTTCGCAGACGAATCAATAAGACAGAGAGTTCAGCATCATCTTCGCCTCCCCGACCCAGCCGGTTCCGGGGCACACGAATCTCGGCCACCTCGCCCCGGTATCGAGGCTCAATCAGTCCATCGAGGGATCGGTCCATCGGTACGCCTTGCAAACTTGCCCAATCTCTATCGGGAAGCCCGAATTGCGCCACCGGCAACGCAATACGACCATTGTCCTCCACGCGAGTCTCGATGGCGAGGACCCAGCGACAACCCAATTGGCGCGACAGAGTTTCGCAGAAAAAAGTCATCAAATCGCCCTGACCAAGCCCCCCGACAACAGAAGAGCTACCGGATAAGAGAATATCCGTGATCTCTCGCTGCTCGCGCTCGCGACGACGAGCGACTCGCTCGCTATCTTCAACCTGCGCGCGACGACGATTGAGGAGGTCGGCCATCAGCACCGAACAAGCCGCCCCGCTCCACACCGCCAGAAGCCCCAACGAGGGTCTCGGCTCCATCAATATTTGCTGGGCTGAAATCGCGCCAACCGCGACCAGCGCGACAATCAGCTGCGAACCTCGTGGCCACGGCACAATGCCCGCCGACGCGAACAGGATCGCGATCGCGAGAATCTGTGTCGTCTCGGTCTCCTGCGAAATATAGCCGGAGAGCGCGGTCATCGCGAGAACCGTCGAGACCAGGAGCATGCCGAGGAAATTCATCTCCGGCATTCGGGCCCCATTGCGGAGTCGGTAGCGAACCCAGAAAATCTCTAAAATCTGGACCAGCTTGCAGGCCCAGATCGCCAGCAGGTTCGAGGAGACAAGCAACAGATCTGCCCCAGCAAAGATAAGGTTCGAAAACAGGATGACTGTCGAACCGATCAGCAAACGGGAGCGAAAATTCTCGGCACGCGACAGTGGAGAATGTGGCAGCGATTCTTCTGCCGGCGCGGAACTCATGGCCGAATCTTAACGAGACTTTGCGCGGTAAGCGACAGGCCGCGCCGCAGTCCTCCCGAATTCCGAAGAATCAGCCACCATTCGCTACTATTTGGCTCGGCCGCGACGGCTGACCGCGCAGGGAGTTCGCTGGAAATCTCGCGGGTGGGACATCAATTTTGCGAATCCAGGGCAAAACAATACGCGAGGCATGTCGGCGTGTCCGAGCGATCTCGTTAAAGACCAAACGGCCTGTCTC